>NZ_CAWPGB010000012.1:0-30810 GCF_963887575.1 Vibrio sp. 3-2(1)
CCAAGCGTTGGCAATCCCTCTTGAGCCGTTTGTTAGGCCAACCAATTGACACCGACACTTTCACAACCAAAGAACGAGCTTTTTTGTAAACTTGAAACAAACTAACCGATTCATTTATAAACCAAAATCTCAAATCAGCAAAGAAACCAAAAAACTCAAATTTAGCGATTTGGAAGAAAAGTGACGAGCGTAGCATGCTCGGCGGACGTTTGGATGCTGAAGGTTATTTTGCCGCTAAATTCACAACGAAAAGCAACCCAACGCGATCAAGAAACAACAAATATGTGATGACGATTTATTGCTTAATTTAAGCCAGAAAACATAGAATTTACCGTTCAATTCCAACTCGATTTAGCTGATAAAAACTCACTTTGCCTAACGCCCGGCTAAGGGGTTGGCAACGCACCGCCGGACTCAAAAAACACACCGTAAACACTAAACTTCAATTTTGCACTAAAACCGCCAAGCGTTGGCAATCCCTCTTGAGCCGTTTGTTATAAGCAATTTCTAGTTGATCCTCTTGAGATGCTTTTGGCTCACCCAATAAAAAGACGATTTATAACGAATCATAGCCCAACCGCTGACAAATGAATGCACATACACTCTTTGACCTTTACTTAAAGTACCAACAATCTCTTTCGAACCAAATGGATTGTCGCGAACATTTAGTTTGGTAGCAGTTACCTCATAGTCGCCAGCTATTATTTCACTTTGAGATGTATATTTAGATGACTGAACACTAGTAGAAGATTTTGGTGATGTGTAAGTATTTGAGGAGTAAGTGCCTATACGACAAGTTTTCTTCCATGAAATGCATGAGTTTCCACATGGCTGCCCTTTTTTACAGTTCTTGGCTTGAGCGTTGAACCCAAAAGTCAAACCAAGGAACAAAACTAAAAGAATCTTATATTTCACTCTCATTATTCCATAATTGCTTATAACGCCCGGCTAAGGGGTTGACAACGCACCGCCGAACTTAAAAAACACACCGTAAACACTGAACTTCAATTTTGAACTAAAGCCGCCACGCGTTGGCAATCCCTCTTGAGCCGTTTGTTAGGCCAACCAATTGACACCGACACTTTCACAACCAAAGAACAAGGCTTTTTATAAACTTAAAACAAACTAACCGATTAATTTATAAACCAAAATACTGAATCAGCAAAGAGACCAAAAAACTCAAATTGAGCGATTTGGAAGAAAAGTGACGAGCGTAGCATGCTCGGCGGACGTTTGGATGCTGAAGGTCATTTTGCCGATGAATTCACAGCGATAAACAACCCAACGCGATCAAGAAACAACAAATATGTGATGATTATTTATTGCTTAAGTTAAGCCACAAAACATGGAATTTACTGCTCAATTTCAACTCGATTTAGCTGATAAAAACTCACTTTTCCTAACGCCCAATTAAGGTGTGAAGCACGCGACCACAACACTCAACTGAACACCGTAATCACTAAAATTGACCCAAACCGAAAATGCCAAGCGTGCTGAATCACTCTTAAATTGTTTGTTATAACGAATTTTCAACACCAAGTAAGATAGCAAAAAATGCAAACAAGTAAGGCATAAAGTACATTGATAATGAAGGCTCTCTGAGAAAAGTTACGGCTGTAACTACTGCAACCAACACCTTATCCTTTAAACAATCCACTTTACGCGATTCATGTTTTTGCTGTCCATTTTCCCCTACATCAGCTTTACGAGTGTGAGAAAAATAGAAACCTGTACCATGATGGTCAGCCTCAAATCTTACACAATGTTTATCTGGATACCACGATTTTGAATAGTCATCACTGAGTTCAAACTTTTTAACTAGGTATGGATAGCAATACTTATTGACCAACTGACACTGAGCTTCACGATAAAACCCCTCTTTCCACGAACCTTTGTGATTCAGCCAATATCGGTATATGAACCAAAACAATAGCAACCACGCAAATTTGACTAAGACTTCCGGCTTGCTGAATGTAACATTTACAACTTGCAGCCGTATGTTTTCATCGGTGATACTACCTCCGGCAAGGAAGTACAGTATTATGGATATCGAAAGAACCACTAGGTTTCTACGTTCTGGATTATTATCTGATATTGCCAAATTTGACCTCTCGTTATAACGCCCGGCTAAGGGGTTGACAACGCACTGCCGAACTCAAAAAACACACCGTAAACCCTGAATTTCAATTTTGCACTAAAGCCGCCACGCGTTGGCAATCCCTCTTGAGCCGTTTGTTAGGCATTTCCCAACGCATTGATATTATTGCTTAATTCCCAGCATTCTAATGATTCGCCATCACTATCCACAGCAATATTTTTATAAATAAATCCATTTTTGCGAACAACATTGAGTGACGCCGAATTTTCAGAAGAGATTAATGCAAAGACAACTTTGACTAAACCAGATTCAAACGCAATTTGGCAAAGTTTGTTAACTGCAAATGTTGCAATACCTTTGCCTTGAACCCCAAAAGCTACGTTGTAACCGATTTCAACTCGACAGTTGAACGGTGGGTTCTTGAATCCACAACTACCAATTAGCTGGTCATTTGACTTTATAAAGTATGGTAAAGACCAAACTTCACAAATTGAATCACGATAATGATTAAGAGAGCGTTCTAAAACATGATTTGGTGGAATTCCGTCAATTATATACTTGAGCTCAGATTGACCATCACGCAACATTTTTAGCTCACTCTCATTTAGCTGAATGAGTTCCATAATTTCCTTATGCCTAACGCCAAATTAAGGTGTGAACAACGCTAACACCTTAGCTAAACCATTGTGCCATAATCACTAAACTGACTTGAAATGAGAGCGCCGAGCGTTGTGAATCACTCTTAAATTTTTTGTTATGTGGTTCTTTACAGCGGCATTAGTTCCTTCTATTTGACCTTGAATTCATTCTCAGAAATAATACATCTCTCTTTCGAAGAGTGGAGCTTATCAAGCTCATCTACAACGTTGGCTATACTCGCAGCTTTATTTTCTGGGATAATAAAACACCAAATCAAAGCAATTAACCATCCTGCCCACCACAATAAAACACCTAAAACATTTACCAAGGCGATAGGAATCTTATAAGGATGATTTTTCTTTAACGCGATAATTGATGGAAGAAATGCAAATGGGATCAATATCATGAGTATAAGCAACAACGGCCCAGTACCTAACAAAAGCTTTAACACATGCAACAACTGCCAAATCCAGTCATCTGACATAATGAAGACCTCGTAGTTAATAATTAAACTAACAAAATAACACTATGGTTAATCCGATCAATATACCCTTAATTTTGGTACGTCCAAATACCACTGGTGTACGCCACCACATAACGCCCGCCTAAGGGGCTGGCAACGCATTACCACTAAACTCAAACACAACAACTGCAACCACCGTGGCTCATTGGGACTAGAAACGCCACGCGTTGACAGTCCCTCTTGAGGCGTTTGTTATATTCCAGCCACTGGTGCTAATGAACTGTATATCTATTCTCTATACCCGTAATGATCAACCGCAAAACTAAACATGACTTTAATCATAAAAAATGTGCTAACAATTAAGAACCATGTAGGGATAGGCAAAAGCATTAGTACTAATAATCCACTGCACATCAGGCTTGCTGAAATAAATAATTGAAAATGACTTCCTTTCAAGGCATTCACAACTAGTGCAGATATTATTGTGTAAGCCCAAATTAGGAGTGCATAGTCCAAAGGAGCAGAAAGGAGCCACGCAATCGCCAATATATGGATATGTATGGCAATAAACAAAAGACGGCCTTTAGGTCTTTCTGAATAAAACTTGTTCGTTCCTCGGCTAAAATTCGCGATACAACCAGCTAGCACATCTGCGACTAGAACAAACCCTAATACTATCATCCAGATATTTTCATGAGCTATAGGTCGATATAGCTGAAGATAAATTAACAAACTGCCCACGAGTGCAAACATCGCCGTACATGTAATTTCAATTAATGATTGCTTTTCGCCAAACACCTCGTGAAGAGACTTGGGAATTACAAAATATTTCATATTCATCCTTAATACTTCAGCTAGATTTGACTCAGGAATATAACGCCCGGCTAAGGGGTTGGCAACGCAGCGTCGAACTCAAAAAACACACCGTAAACACTGAACTTCAATTGTGCACTAAAACCGCCACGCGTTGGCAATCCCTCTTGAGCCGTTTGTTAGGCCAACCGATTGACAACAACACTTTTAAAACCAAAGAACAAGGTTTTTTTACCAACTTAAAACCAACTAAACGATTTATTTATAAACCAAAATGCTGAATCAGCAAAGAAACCAAAAAACTCAAATTGAGCGGTTTGGAAGAAAAGTGACGAGCGTAGCATGCTCGGCGGACGTTTGGATGCTGAAGGTTATTTTGCCGATGAATTCACAGCGAAAAGCAACCCAACGCAATCAAGAAACAACAAATATGTGATGACGATTTATTGCTTAAGTCCAGCAATGATGGTATTCACCGTTCAATTCAAACCCGATTTAGCTGATAAAAACTCATTTTGCCTAACGCCCGGCTAAAGGGTTGACAACGCACCGCCGAACTTAAAAAACCACTGTAAACACTGAACTTCAATTTTGCACTAAAGCCGCCACGCGTTGGCAATCCCTCTTGAGCCGTTTGTTATGCAAATTCAATGAGACAAACTGATCTTTACACGACCAAAAGCCACAATTGCAATGGTAGAGTGATTCAAGAATCAACCCAAGTAAGAACTGCGATAAATAAGCTGCCAAAACAAAGTCCACCTTTCGACAACAAACCAAGCTTTTGGATCAGGCAAACTCAACGAGCGAAAACTTCAGCAAGTACAAAATGCTCGATAAACTTGCCCTTTCCACACTTTGCACCCGCTAAATTCACAACACGCCAGCGCTAAAGCTGATTGAGGCAAACAAAGAAACTTGCCTGTTTTACGGTTTGAGTTAACCACGAATTTAAGGGTAAAAGTGCTCATTTGCCGACAACACAAAACGAATGGCCGGAGAAATCTAAAAAGATTGAACCCCTAAATTTACCTGAGTTGCATAACGCCCGCTTAAGGGGCAGACAACGCAACTACCAACTTACCGCATAACACCGTAATCACAAAAACCAACGCATAGTGAAAATGCCACGCGTTGGCTGTCCCTCTTGAAGCGTTTGTTATGCATTACAAACCACCGGCTAAATCCAGAAAGTTACCTGTAGAAAATGATGATTTTTCAGACGCTAACCAATAAATGGCCTCAGCGACTTCATCAGGCAAACCACCCCGTTGCATTGGAATTTTATTTTTGAGTCGTTCTATACGGTCAGGCTCTCCACCGTCAGCGTGCATATCGGTATAAATCAATCCTGGGCGAACACAGTTAACTCTGATACCTTCCGCGGCAACTTCCAACGACAGACCTTTTGTTAACGTGTCAATTGCACCTTTTGACGCTGCATAATCGATGTACTCATTCGGTGAACCTGTTCGAGCGGCTCCCGAAGAAACATTAACTATGACACCACCGAGACCACCATGACGAGTTGACATTCGTTTCACTGCTTCACGACAACACAAGAAATAACCTGTCACATTGTTTATGAGAATTGAGTTAATCCTCTCTGCACTCATTTCGTCTAAGCGCATCTGCTTCTTTAAGATACCAGCATTGTTGACAAGAACAGAAACAACACCAAGCTCTTGGTCAACGGTTTCAAACAGTTTAACAACATCACCTTCTTTGGAAATGTCAGCTTGAACCGCAATACAATGACCACCTAACGCTTTGATTTCTTCAACGAGAGTATTAGCAGCCTCAGCATTAGATTTGTAATTTATGCATACGGAAAAACCGTTTTGAGCAAAAAGCTTTGCTGTCGCCGCACCAATCCCTCGGCGACCGCCAGTAATAACAACTACTTTTCGAACGCTCATTATTCATCCTTTTAACGCTGAATTTGATGTAATGCATAACGCCCAATTAAGGGGTGAACAACGCCTCCACCCAGCCTAAAGCATTGTGCCATAAACACTAAATTTGAAGTAGAAGCAAAAATGCTAAGCGTTGTGAATCCCTCTTAAATTGTTTGTTATGTGAATTTCACCGTGAATTCAAAGTAAACCACCGTAGAAATAAAGAAATTTGAATAAGTTACGTGCAAAAACGATGCTTACCAAAACCTAAATTTCACAGCGATTTGAGCCAAAGGGAACCACTTGCAGGACCAACAACAAAGAAAGCGCCCTTTCACCCACAACCAAACCTTTTGCATCTACAGACTTTCAGAGCTGAATGTCAGCAAGCAAATCAGTCAAAAATGCATTTCAATTAAAGCGATTTGAAACTGACGAAACTCAACACAAACCAGATCCAAAATTCAAGTGAGGCAACCCAAGAACCTTGAAAACGATCAATCTCAAATTGTTCAAGAATCCATTTCGACTAAGCCAACTTGCCGATGACACGGAACGAATTCTCAATGAAATCGTAGATTTAACCTTAAAAACTCATCCAACACATAACGCCCGCCTAAGGGGCTGGCAACGCATTACCACTAAACTCAAACACAACAACTGTAACTACTGCGGCTCAATGGGACTGGAAACGCCACGCGTTGACAGTCCCTCTTGAGGCGTTTGTTAGCACTCTAATTTTTAACCCATTGTCGAGTTAACATCTGCATACTTTTCCCGACTAACACAATAACAACTGCACCTAATAAAACAGGTGTGAAAAGAAAACTCCAACCTTGCCCAGAAAGCATAATCAATAGTGGGTTAGCTCCAGCAGGTGGATGTGTCGTTTTCGTAATCAGCATTGCACTAACAGCAAGCCCGGTTGCTACAGCTAATGATATCGCTGACACACCAATATATTGAGTAAAAATCACCCCGATGAAAGCGGTTATCAAATGTCCGAATATCACATTTTTAGGCTGAGCAAGAGGACTATTCGGAACACCAAACACAAGAACTGCAGTAGCACCAAAGGGAGCCATAAGTAAAGCAACATTACCCATTGTTGAATCAAGAAAGGAAAGCATCCCTATTGCTAAACAGGCCCCAATGCCCGCCAAAATCGACATGAACAAACTGTGCATATAAACATCTCCATCAAGTAGACCACTCTGTCTACAAAATCAGAGTAGACAAAATGGTCTACCATTGTCAATATGACTTTAAAGGAGATATGAAATGAACCCAAAACGTCAATTGCTGATAGATACTGCACTAAACCTTTTTTATAAAAATGGAATCAATTCTATTGGAATAAATGAGGTCATCAGTGTTTCTGGTATTGCAAAACGAACTCTCTATTCTCATTTTGAAAGTAAAGAAGCCTTAATTCTTGCTGCTTTACAAAAACGGCACGAAATATTCACTTTTTGGTTAGAGCAAAAACTATCTGGCTCTCAGTCAAACCAAGAGGTTATTCATCGACTATTTTCAGCACTAGCCAATTGGTTTCAAAACAAAGAAAGTATGTTAGGTGATTTTCGAGGTTGTTTTTTCATTAATACATCTGCTGAATTTAGCGATATCAACAGCGAAATTTTCCGTTTCTGTAACCTCCACAAAGAGCATGTTAGACAAATTATTAGCTCTCATCTCAAAAGTAGAGATGATTCGTTGCTTGATGCTATTTGCATAATGAAAGAAGGTGCCATCGTAACAGCCCACTTGTCTAGAGATGGAAAAGAAATCACATCTAAATGTATTGAAATGCTCAAGAAATTTGAGTGCTAACGCCCAATTAAGGTGTGAGCAACGCTACTACGAAACGTAACCATACCACTGTAAACACGAAACCCAACGATGGAATGAAAGTTGCCATGCGTTGGGAATCACTCTTAAATTGTTTGTTAGTTGTATTGGCGACAATAAAAAGCTAATTACCCTGAGATATATTCCAATAGCTCTGCTGCGGCTGCATTTTTCATCAATCGCGCTCTAGCAGGTCCAACATTGTAAATGCTTTCGATTAGAGTATCTTCTGTCATCTTATGTAGCTCTTCGATTGTGTTTATACCAGCTCCCTTTAATTTGTCTTTTTGCCATTGCGTTAATAGCACCAAGACGTCAATTGGCTTTTTAAGCATTGATTGAAGAGATGTTTCATACTGCTGTTCATCATCAATGTGCAAAACATTTTCACTCCCACTATACGACGAGTGATTTTTGCCAAATTCAGGATATTTACTTAGCAACAAATTCTTGTAAAAATTGTAGGACTCAGAATGTGGACTACTCTCTAAAGATATCATACAACCATATTTAATCTCGTACCTAGCACCTAACTCTGCTCGAGTTGCCCTAATTGAGCTATTAATTTTACGAATAATCCCTGTATAAGTTAGAAGCCGCAACGCTTCTTTTACTGCTTCAGGAGCATCTTTATGCACCCAAAAATAGATGGTTGATTCCTCTAACGATTTTTCTTTTCTAGTTGCGTTATAATCATTCACTCTTGGTATTACTGATTTTTCGATAAAATCTCTACCCCAGTCAATTATTGCCTGATGCCCCTTATATTTTTCACCTAGCTCTGTATGCTCTTCCCATATTTGACTACGATAAAATGACTTAATAACAGCATTCACATTGTTTGCAGTCAACTTGCTAAGATCTTGAATAGTCCTTAAGAGCATTCTAGGGTTGCCGCCGCTAGATAGAGCTAACGTATTAAAGAGCTCTTGGTTTGTTTCGATATCTCTCTTTAGTTTATCATCTGCTTGCTTAAGTACAATGCCCTTAAAGTATTCTAAATAGTCTGAATCTTTTATACTTCTTTCAAGTTTTTTGTATATACAATCATGTATAAGCTCAAATGACTCACCAAAATGAGTAACGCCTGGATATATTGCAGCGTTGCAAGTTATATACGGTGATCTTAAGTCTTTAAAAAGATTAAAAAACTGTCTTTGTTGTTCAGGTCTAAAAACGTGTGCCGCTTCATCGAAAAAGAAGATAATTCTAGTTAAGCCATTTTCTTCACAAATTATCTCTATTGCTTCTTTTACATCTTCAATATCAGGAAGACTAGAAATATCAATATTAGACGTACCTTTATAGGAATCCTCAAAGAGTTTAACAATTTCTTTGAGCTCTAATTCAACAGCGTCTTCTGTGTCACTTTCATCATTGCTCAATAATTTTGCAGTTAATCCAGATACAACTAACCCTTTACGCCTTAATTTATTTAATAAATACTTTAGGGTTTTTGCGAGCATCCAGTGATAAAACTGTAAATTGTCTTCAGTTCGTATCAACGAACTCATATTAAAAGGAACAAACACTGATATAATAGAGGGGTCATCTTGCTCCATCTGAAGCTCAGCAACCCTCATTAAAAATGACTTTCCCGTTCCTCGAGAACCTTCAAGTAAACAAGGCTCATTTGACTTTAGGGCGGTAAGGATATTCTCATCAGATGGGCTTACCACTGATAAATTAAGTATATCCGTTTGCTTAATACTTTCCGTTCTTAAATAAAATCCGCTCATAATATATTACTATTCTCTACCAAAGAGTTCTCTAATTCCTGAGATATGATTAAATTGTTCCGTAACAAACTGAAGAGATTCTCGCTCAGTTTCTGACATTGATTTGGCGTAACGACAAATCAATGTAAATAAAATAACATCGCACACTTCTTCATACTTACTAGAATAAAAGTCAAATAATGAACTGTTATACTCTATTGTCATACCTTCATTCCATGTCTCATTATTTCCATGGACATATTCAGATAAACTACGATAAGTTTTCCGTGCTTTGTTGCGATACTCTGCCATAAACGAGTCACATTCAACAAAAAAAGCTCTCGAATACCTTTGAGATAAAACCCCGGATTCATCATCAATTAATTTTGACCATTTTATATCGGCTCGTCCGTCAAGCCATTCATTCAATTCAAGCTTATTTGCAGAGAAATATGTGGCTGCCAAACCCATTTCGAAAGCAAGCCTAAGAGAAGTAAAAGCTTGTCTATAGAGCCCTAAAACTAAGTTTAAGTTAGCTGATTCCAATTGCACACTAACCTTGGTTAGTATACCTTTTTCTTGAGGGTCACTAAGCGTTTCAGATAATTCATAGATACAAGAAGCTAAGTGATGAAAATCACCTAGCTTTTGCTTGTTTTGTAACGATTGGTCAAAAATCGCTTGGGATTTATTATTCAGTTCAGTTAAGTATGTCGTAATGTCCATAGGTATTCACAAGTGTTTGTTGTCAAAGCTCTTTTGACAAGGACCATCTTTAAGGGGCATCATACTGGTAATTGCTCCAAAATCCTAGTTGCATAACTCACACTGATACAAACTTGTAAAAGCTCACGTCGTTCGTGATACAACTAACGCCCGGCTAAGGGGTTGACAACGCACCACCGAACTTAAAAAACACACCGTAAACCCTGAACTTCAATTTTGCACTAAAGTCGCCACGCGTTGGCAATCCCTCTTGAGCCGTTTGTTATGCAAATTCAATGAGATAAAATGAATTTACACGACCAAAAGCCACAATTGCAATGGTTAAGTGATTCAAGAACCAACCCAAGCAAGAACTGCGATAAATAAGCCGCCAAAACAAAGTTCACCTTTCAACAACAAACCAAGCTTTTGAATCAGGAAAACTTAACGAGCGAAACCTTCAGCAAAAGCAAAATGCTCGATTAACTTGCCCTTTCCACACTTTGCGCCCGCGAAACTCACAACAAACCAGCGCTAAAACTGATGGAGGCAAACAAAGAACCTTGCCTGTTTTACGGCTTGAGTAAACCTCAAATTTTAGGGTGAAAATGCTCATTTGCCGACAACACAAAACGAATGGCCAGAGAAATCCCAAAAGATTGAGCCCCTAAATTTACCTGAGTTGCATAACGCCCTGTTAAGGTGTGAGCAACGCAATACTGATGCTGCCGCATACTACCTTAATCACTTAAACCAACGCATGGTGAAAATGCCACGCGTTGCGAATCACTCTTAAACAGTTTGTTATGTGAATTCTCGATTGAAACGCCGAACTTTTGTACGCATATTTTTCATAGATGATGATGTATTAAACTGAATCATGCGCCCCAAAGTCCATTGTTCATACCACGCAACACCATACAAATCATGGTCACTTAAGCTTGAAATGAGTAAAAGTATCTCGTTAACTGTAGATTCAAGCTCAATGAGTAAATCATCATATTTCCACTCACAGTACTCTTCGTGGAAGCTTTCAGCGAGTAAGCCTAATTGGTTCCATTTATAACCAGTTTCCGGGAAATCAACATGTTGGTTTTGAGATCTTAAGTCATACCATTTAAGAACGAGTTTTCCCCAACCAATCAAGTAAGCCACTGTATCACTAACGCTAATGACTGTACCTTTGACGTTTCCCTCTACTCCAGATTTGCGAGCTTTACTTTCCGGAATTGAACGATAGTCAGCCATGAGTTTCGGAAATATTGAGTTTATAGCTAACTCTAATTCATCCTTATTTTTTGGCACAGAAGACATTTTGATCTCCATTCACATAACGCCCGGCTAAGGGGTTGACAACGCACCACCGAACTCAAAAAACACACTGTAAACGCTGAACTTCAATTTTGCACTAAAATCGCCACGCGTTGGCAATCCCTCTTGAGCCGTTTGTTATGCAAATTCAATGAGATACACTGAATTTACACGACCAAAAGCCACAATTGCAATGGTTGAGTGATTCAAGAACCAACCCAAGCCAGAGCCATGATAAATAAGCCGCCAAAACAAAGTCCACCTTTCAGCAACAAACCAAGCTTTTGAATGAGACAAACCCTACAAGCAATACTTTCAGCAAGTGCAAAATGCTCGATTAACTTGCCCTTTCCACACTTTGCGCACGCTGAATTGACAACAAAGCAGCGCCAAAACTGATTGAGGCAAACAAAGAACCTTGCCTGTTTTACGGTTTAAGTTAACCACGAAATTGAGGGTGAAAGTGCTCATTTGCCGACAACACAAGACGAATGGCCAGAGAAATCCCAAAAGATTGAACCCCTAAATTTACCTGAGTTGCATAACGCCCGGCTAAGGGGTTGACAACGCACCGCCGAACTCAAAAAACACACTGTAAACACTGAACTTCAATTTTGAACTAAAGCCGCCACGCGTTGGCAATCCCTCTTGAGCCGTTTGTTATGCAAATTCAATGAGATAAACCGAATTTACACGACCAAAAGCCACAATTGCAATGGTTGAGTGATTCAAGAACCAACCCAAGCAAGAACTGTGATAAATAAGCCGCCAAAACAAAGTCCACCTTTCAACAAGAAACCAAGCTTTTGAATCAGACAAACTCAACAAGCAAGACTTTCAGCAAATGCGAAATACTCGATAAACTTGCCCTTTCTACACTTTGCGCGCGCTAAATTGGCAACAAAACAGCGCTAAAACTGATTGAGGCAAACAAAGAAATTTGCCTGTTTTACGGCTTGAGTTAACCACGAATTTTAGGGTAAAAAAGCTCATTTGCCGACAACACAAAACGAATGGCCGGAGAAATCTAAAAAGATTGACCCCCTAAATTTACCTGAGTTGCATAACGCCCTGTTAAGGTGTGAGCGACGCAATACCGATGTCGCCGCATACCACCTTAAACACTAAACGCAACGCATAGTAAAAATGCCACGCGGTGCGAATCACTCTTAAACAGTTTGTTAGGTTTAGCCAACTATAATTTCGCGAACAATATTATTTTTTTTAGCCAAAACATTGGCTAGCTTTGCTACTGATATTTTACCTTTATCTATCGACGCCTTCTCCTCATATGAAAGGAACAATATACCATCTTGACTTCTATTTTTAGACTTATTGACCACCCGAATAATTTTGTTTACTTCAAAAACTATCTCTTCCAGCTCAGACTGAATATCGTCAGAATATCCAACCAATGGCTTGGCACATATTTTCCCTTCCTTAACCTCACCATTATAAATTATTTGAACAATCTCTTTTAGACCGACCACCATATCATGATAACAGCCTTCAATATGAGTCATATCTTTTATTGCGCTTCGATCAATTACGCTCAAAACCACCTCAAGACAGTGTTTATCATTTAGCGGAGACAACCTATGAAATGGAATTTCTCTTTGCAAGATTGTGTTGACATTGACGATCCTTTCGTAACTTGAAGCTTTAATTTTGTTTATAAGGTATTCAACACTTACAATCTTAGCTTTAGGTGTCTTCGTTCTAGTTTTTGTTAAAAAACCAAAGACAATTAACTCATTATATTTCATGCCATGTTTCTCATACATTTCGACTGTATGATTTACTTTTTTCATATTAGCATTTGTCGTAACTTGTACTGCTATCCCTTCATCTTCATTCAGCAAGTCAATCGCCGGGTAATTATGTTCAAAGTCATTCAAGTTTATATATTGAGAATTATCAAGGACTGTTAAAGTTTCCTTCACCACCACTTCAATACTAAATGAAATATCATTAAATGACTGTTTAACATTATTTTCGATGTATCTTTGTAAGAATGTAATTAGATCGATTGATTTCTTAATTTCTAATTCTTT
Source organism: Vibrio sp. 3-2(1) (assembly GCF_963887575.1). Classification (NCBI taxonomy): domain Bacteria; kingdom Pseudomonadati; phylum Pseudomonadota; class Gammaproteobacteria; order Vibrionales; family Vibrionaceae; genus Vibrio; species Vibrio sp. 3-2(1). The sequence goes on from NZ_CAWPGB010000012.1 coordinate 13,551, forward strand.
AGACATACTTTTTCCAATTAATGTTCAAAAAAACCTAACGCCGCATTAAGGTGTGAGCAACGCTACCACGAAACCTAGCTATACCACCGGAAACACAAAACCCAACGATGGAATGAAAAATGCCATACGTTGGGAATCACTCTTAAATGCTTTGTTAGATTTATTTAAACACTAAGCACTCGTTGATGATTTCATGCATATTTTCTGCAATCCAGCCTAGATCTTCCAGAGTTTTCTCTCTCAGGGAAACTAAGTCCGTTACCTGTACTTCAAATTTGGCAAGAAACATAATTGTGGCATGAATATGATAGCGAACTGCAGAAAGTGTATAAAACAGCGAATACAAAACTTGTTCAATAAAATGAGCTTTAGACATTCCGTCGACATCGCCGACGACACGAGCCATGATTTTATTAATTATATCTTCAGCATCATTATGTGCTTGAGAGCAAAGAGCCATATATAAGGTTCTATACTCTACTTCTTTCCCTAGACTTTTAAATCGTTCAAAAATATTAGGCCAGTCAGCTTCACAGTTGTCAAAATCGACATCACAAAGAGCTAGTGAGCTTTTTAATATTTCCTCGTAGCTATCCAATGACTGGTTCTTTAAATCTATTTTCTTGTAATGAACATCTTTATCACTTTGGGTTGAAGCCGATTCTTTCACCGACCTATGCCACGCTCTATTTTGTTTGCGCTCTTCTTTCAAGTAATGTTTGAAGTAAGCTATTTCATTGCCCATTGCATCACCGATGCTGATGTATTCAAGGTTAACCGCACCTTCTATTGCCGTCCTGCACAATGCTTCACAAGAAGCAGGTTGACCTACTAAAAATAAAGATATAGCCCCAGAGCAATACTCATAATTTCTTAAATACATGTCGTACATGACGCGCCAAGGAGGCTCTTGAGATAAACGCTCAGCATCCTCATTTATTAAAGCTTCAACGGTACGATCAGCTTTTTCAAGATATTCTATTGCGTTTTGCAATAATGGGTGAAACTCCATGTCAAGAGAGATCATTTTTCTCTCTAGAAAACTTTTAACTAAAGTGTCCATTTATCCTCGCTTAAATCTAACGCCCGCTTAAGGGGCAGACAACGCTACTACTGACTTTCCGCATAACACCGTAATCACAAAAACAACGCACAGTAAAAATGCCACGCGTTGGCTGTCCCTCTTGAAGCGTTTGTTATGCACCTTCTTCAAGCAGACTGTCTAACTTTTTCTTAAAGAAATGTTGAAGTAATTTTTGACTGCCCTCAAACACAGTCTTAAATGGCGCATCTTTCAATTCAGACTTTAATTTTTGCAGAACTTCTTTGTTATTCAAAGCTGATGCAAAGTCGTGTCCACATTGTGTTAAACGTAGCTCTACAACACTTAGAGCAACGTCACCTCGAACTCCAAATTTAATACCCAAAGGCTGCAAAGAGCCAGTTACAAGCTCACGATTACTAATTAGCCTGTTTTCAACCAATATTTGAAAATGAAACAGGAATTGTTCATCTAGTTTGTAATTCTCCGTTTCACTTTGCACAGCTATTCCAGCACCCAAAATATCGTTAATATTGACATGCGCATTTGCTGAATCGAGAAATACTTTGAGGATTTTTGAAAGATAATCCAGATCTATTTTCATTGTTGAACTCCATTTTCGCGACTGGTGCATAACGCCCGGCTAAGGGGTTGACAACGCACCGCCGAACTCAAAAAACACACTGTGAACACTGAACTGCAATTTTACACTAAAACCGCCAAGCGTTGGCAATCCCTCTTGAGCCGTTTGTTAGCTATTTTTTCCCAGTGACTGATTTGAATGATTCAAAAATGAATGTCGCCAATCCACCTGCAACATTTGAATTTGCATAATCCTTCAAAGGCTCACAAAAATTTGATTTGAATTTATCAATAGCCTCTTCTGGAGAAGAAGCATAAATCGTATCACCTTCCACTTCTAACCCCGAGTTCAAGAGTTCTTCTTTTTCAAAAAGATAAGTTTCTGAACTCATATCCAGATAAGTAAATTCATTACGATTTGAATTTGGTTTACAGAAAAATTGATACTTTGACATCTTTAATTTCCTTGCTGCTGAATAAAACAATAGCTAACGCCCGGCTAAGGGGTTGACAACGCACCGCCGAACTTAAAAAAAACACACTGTAAACACTGAACTTCAATTTTGCACTAAAGTCGCCAAGCGTTGGCAATCCCTCTTGAGCCGTTTGTTATGCAAATTCAATGAGATAAACCGAATTTATACGACCAAAAGCCACGATTGCAATGGTTGAGTGATTCAAGAATCAACCCAAGCAAGAACTGTGATAAATAAGCCGCCAAAACAAAGTCCACCTTTCAACAACAAACCAAGCTTTTGAATGAGACAAACTCAACAAGCAAGACTTTCAGCAAGTAGAAAGGCTCGATAAACTTTCACTTTCCACACTTTGCGCACGCTGAATTGCCAAGAAACCAGCACCAAAACTGATTGAGGCAAACAAAGAAGTTTGTCTGTTTTACGGCTTGAGTGAACCACGAATTTTAGGGTAAAAATGCTCATTTGCCGACAACTCAAAACGAATGGCCGGAGAAACCTAAAAAGATTGAACCCCTAAATTTACCTGAGTTGCATAACGCCCGCTTAAGGGGCAGCCAACGCTACTACCAACTTTCCGCACAACGCCGTAATCACCAAAACCAACGCATAATAAAAATGCCGCGCGTTGGCTGTCCCTCTTGAAGCGTTTGTTAGGCATCTTTCGCTGATTGGTACTCTGAGAACTGCATCGCCATTTCTTTTTGTATCCAAGCCTCGTCTACACCAAACTGTTGCCATACAGTTGAACTTAATTTCTCGATTGCACGGTCTGCGATTCGAAACATTGTTATGAGACATTGAAGTTGTGAGATCATTTGAACACGCCCATCAAACTCTGTCATATGAATTGCATAATCATAGAAGAAATCATGAGCCAACCAGTTTCTTTTTTGTAGGGTTTCATCAAGGTGGGCTAGCAAAGTATACGGTAGATCAACTCGATTTTTTATTTGACCTAAGAGGCGACCAAATGTATTCGAGTTAAGTCTATCGTATAACTCTAACCACTGTTCTTGAGTGAGCGCTGAATCATCAACTAACTTGTAACCCATAGCAAAGTTAACAAGTGCCTTTTCCGCACACTGGGCATTAAATGAAGCTAGCCCATAAAAAGCGAACACTTCTTTTTCGTCTCCGGACTCTAACTCTGGAACTGGTTTTAGCTCACCAATATCTATATTCCCAAACTTCAATTATTACTCCTTGATGCCTAACGCCCGGCTAAGGGGTTGACAACGCACCGCCGAACTCAAAAAACACACTGTAAACACTGAACTTCAATTTTGTACTAAAACCGCCAAGCGTTGGCAATCCCTCTTGAGCCGTTTGTTATGCAAATTCAATAAGATAAATTGACTTTACTCGATCAAAAACCACAATTTCAATGGTTGAGTGGTTCAAGAATCAGCCCAAGCAAGAACTGTGATAAATGAGCCGCCAAAACAAAGTCCACCTTTCAACAACAAACCAAGCTTTTGAATGAAACAAACTCACCGAGCAAGACTTTCAACAAGTACAAAATGTTCGATAAACTTGCCCTTTCCACACTTTGCGCACGCTGAATTAACAACAAAACAGCACCAAAACTCATTGAGGCAAACAAAGAACCTTGCCTGTTTTACGGCTTAAGTTAACCACGAATCTGAGGGTAAAAATACTTATTTGCCGACAACACAAAACGAATGGCCGAAGAAATCCCAAAAGATTGAACCCTTAAATTTACCTGAGTTGCATAACGCCCGGCTAAGGGGTTGACAACGCACCGCCGAACTCAAAAAACACACTGTAAACACTGAATTTCAATTTTGCACTAAAGTCGCCACGCGTTGGCAATCCCTCTTGAGCCGTTTGTTATAAGCTGCCACTAAACGTTTGGATTACTTGAGTTATTAAACGAATACATGCGTATTTCATCCCTTGGAAACCAGCCTAATTTTTCGTAAAAATTTTGCGCATTAACATTATTGCTATAAACAAATAAATGCGTCTTTGAAACACCAATCGAAGTCAAAGCATCAACTGATTTTTCAACCAAAGCTTTACCTATTTTTTGGCCTCGAAATTCTGATGAAACAGCCAAATGTTGCAGATATCCTCTGCGACCATCGGTCCCAACGAGTACCGCACCAATAATTTTATTGCCGCTTAAAGCAACAAAACTTAGCCCAGAGTTTCGGTTAAGGTAACTTTCAATGCTTTGTTTAGAATCAGCATCTCTTAATGACAAGCTTTCCGTCTGGCACCACAGATCAATCACTGAATCGTAATCGGAAATATCCATTTCTCGAATTGTAATCACTAAAGCCTCCAAAGCTTATAACGCCCTGTTAAGGTGTGAGCAACGCAATACCGAAGCTTCCGCATACCGCCTTAAACACCAAACACCAAACACAACGCATAGTAAAAATGCCACGCGTTGCGAATCACTCTTAAACAGTTTGTTATGCGCCACTTGCGATTACCTCAAGTTAATACCATAATTAGGTACTATTTGGTATTAGGAGATTACAATGGCTAAAAATACTAGCATCACTCTCGGCGACCACTTTGATGGTTTCATTAGTAGCCAAATCCAAAGTGGACGCTATGGCTCAGCAAGTGAAGTAATTCGTTCCGCTCTACGTTTACTCGAAACACAAGAAACGAAAATGAACACTTTACGACAACTGCTCGTTGAAGGTGAAGAAAGTGGTATGGCTGATTATGACCTCGATTCGTTTATCAGTGAACTAGATAGCGAAGAAAGAAAATGAAACCATTCCAACTAACCAACAAGGCAAAATCCGATTTAAAAGATATTGCCTTATTTACCTCTCGCAGGTGGGGCCGCGAGCAACGAAATATTTATCTCAAACAATTCGATGAATCATTTTGGCTACTCGCTGAAAATCCTGATATCGGTAAAACTTGTGATGAAATCAGAGATGGCTACCGAAAATTCCCACAAGGAAGCCATGTTATTTTTTATCAACAAATTGGTAGCCAAAACATCCAGATCATAAGAATCTTGCATAAGAGTATGGATGTAAATCCAATCTTTGGCGCATAACGCCCGCTTAAGTGGTGAGCAACGCAATGCCGTGTTTCCGCACACCACCTAAATCACTAAAGTCAACGCATAGTAAAAATGCCATGCGTTGCGAATCCGTCTTAAAGCGTTTGTTAAACGTTTTTTTGCGAAAAATGTTCAACCACCTTCATTCCGACAACTGTATTTTTATGATCAAAGAAGCCCAAATATTTTTTCAGATCTGATGTACCGCTGCGGCTAAGAATCAATTTATTAACCATGGAACGAATGCCAAATTGGTTTACTAGTGTGTTTAGTGGCTGTCCTTTTACAGCCACCTTAAGTACACCAATACCGGCGGTGAATGTAGGAGCGTTAGAGTCTACGGAGCCAATTGTTGAATCAACGTACAAAGAGATAGATTGAAGAATTTTGGCAAATTTATTCATGTCTTTATAGCTGCCATCACTTAGTGCTTGCTGATAGCAATTTAACCAATCTCTTAGCTCTTGGTACTCACTTCTTAATTGAAGAGTCACTTTAATCATATCACTCGCTGTATTTGACTCTTGTATTACTCTGATTGGTAATGGAAGCATGTTTACATTTAATGCATATAACTCACTACCAGCATTGTGTAATGAAGCTATAGAAGCTCTTTTCTCTGAGACTAGTCGGTTTAGTCTTAGTACTGAGTCTTCGTTTGAAACCATTATTCCAGCATCAGTAAAAAAACGCTTTCTCACAGGGTGCGGTGTATATCCTTTTTCATAAACAAAACCTCTAGCCAACATCCCTGCACCACCCCATAAAGTTTGGGATAAATAACCATGAGGAGCATATCTATTTTGAAGAAAACCTACACGGTTTTCTTCGTGATCTTTCTTTAAATCTGATGTTAGACTTAAACGGTCAATAAATTCGTCTCGTGGTCCTTGCAGTCTTTTATAGTCCACTAGAAAAGGATAAGGCCGGATGACACCTTGAGATACAGCTTCTTGAAATGGATTACCTTCATGATTCCAAGCATGGATAAACTTTTCTTCAACTAAAATCTGATCACGTAAAATTATATCTGTAAGCAAATCAAACAGTGCTTCAGTATTAATGATGGCACTCAAGCTATCTTCGTAAGAATAACTGTCATTTTCTTTATCGATTGCTATGTAATGTGATTTGCTTTCGTCAATACCATCGGTTAATAATCCACCAATATTTTGCAGTGACCAATTATCCGAAATTACACTTTGACTCATTTTCGCCCCTTTAAATACTACTGCTCTGAAGTTGATAAAAACGTTTAACGCCAGGCTAAGGGGTTGACAACGCACCGCCGGACTCAAAAAACACACTATAAACACTGAACTTCAATTTTGCACTAAAGCCGCCACGCGTTGCCAATCCCTCTTGAGCCGTTTGTTATGCAAATTCAATGAGATAAACTGAATTTACACGGCCAAAAGCCACAATTGCAATGGTTGAGTGATTCAAGAATCAACCCAAGCAAGAACTGTGATAAATGAGCCGCCAAAACAAAGTCCACCTTTCAGCAACAAACCAAGCTTTTGTGTCAGGAAAGCTCAACGAGCGAAAACTTCAGCAAGTACAAAATGCTCGATAAACTTGTCCTTTCCACACTTTGCGCCAGCTGAATTGGCAGCAAACCAACGCTAAAAATGATTGAGGCAAACCAAGAATCTTGTCTGTTTTACGGTTTGAGTTAACCACGAATCTGAGGGTGAAAAAGTTCATTTGCCGACAACACAAAACGAATAGCCGGAGAAATCCCAAAAGATTGAGCCCCTAAATTAACCTGAGTTGCATAACGCCTTGTTAAGGTGTGAGGCACGCAATACCGAAGCTCCCGCATAACACCTTAACCACTAAAACCAACGCATAGTAAAAATGCCACGCGTGCCGAATCACTCTTGAACAATTTGTTATAAAGATTTTTTCTCAGTTGCCTTTTCATAGTCCTTGAGTGCTCTATTGATGTGATACACGGAAAACAAGGCACTACCATCATTGAGCATATAAAAGCCTAATGGTAGGAAGATAACACCAGAAATAAGAAGGCTTGGCTCAAATCCAGTAACAATGGAGTAAATCGATAGTAAAAATGTTACGAACCCAAAGCCAGCTATGAGCAATCCAAACACCAAGTTATAAGAAGCAATAACCTTATTTAGGATATTTAATCTGATCCGGTACGACAAAAGTTCTACATCAGAAATATCAGGTAAAAGTTGGACTGTTTTCAAAACATGTCTGAAAGAGACCGTCGCCCCAACCCTTTCATTAAGTACATAAACTGCTTTTAACATTGGGAAGCTAACACGGGTACCATGAATACCTTTAAAACACTCAATATCTAGCTCATTTTTTAAATGAGTCTTTAGTTCTTCCGAGACACTCGGTTCTTGTAAAGCAGATAAAATTTGAGCCATTCTATTTTTTCTAAGTAAGAAGTAGTACTCGGTTACTCTAGGAGCATTTATAGCAATAGTTACGATCACTACAACAATCGCAATCCAGTAATCACCACTTTTTAGTAACTCAACAACTAAGTCCATTTATCGTGAAAGTCTCCTAATCTTTATAACGCCCGGTTAAGGGGCTGACAACGCAAAACACTGAACTCAAAATAACAACCGTAATCACAAAGGCCGATTTGAACACAAACCGCCACGCGTTGGCAGTCCCTCTTGAACCGTTTGTTATATTCAATTTACTGTACTGATTTTATTGAACTTTTTCACCATTAAACTTGCCAAGCATTTTAAATGAGAATCTCGGACAAAAACACTTTGAGCGCCAAAAAACTTGAACTTGGCAACAAAGAGATTGCAGCGATTAGTCAACATTGCTCTGTTGGAAGAACGACGGAAACGGACATGGTTTCAAAGCGCAAAATTCAGCTTTTGTCTGCACAATTGATTTGTTCTGAAATCGAAACAAGCGCAATAGCGGCGATAAACTAGCCATTTCGGCGACTTTGAACCAAAGGAATTTTCAACCGCCTCAGCCACAAAACCACATTCATTTACAACGAAATTCGAACATAATCCTTAAGTTAACACCTTGAGTTATTTAGTGAATTTGAAACCAGTGTGACTTGCGGACGACGATTGAATATAACGCCCGGTTAAGGGGCAACCAACGCTACTACCAACTTTCCGCATAACACCGTAACCACAAAAATCAACGCATAGTAAAAATGCCACGCGTTGGTTGTCCCTCTTGAACCGTTTGTTAGTTGACTTTTTTAAGGTCGGATAGGATAGCTTTTACCTGAATTTCAATATTCTTACTCAAACATAGTTCAGTATGTTGTTCCACCTGTTCTAAGGTTTCAACTTTGCACAAATGCTCTTTAAATGGTTTAAGATTTATCACTACGCGCATCCTTAGATCCCTAATTTTTTGAAAGTTAGAATAAAGTTCTTTATTGTAGCCACAAACTATTTCATGTTTTCTTCGTATTTTTTGAAGTTCACACCAAGCTTGCTCTTCGACTTCAGCAACATAATCCACTTTATTCTTAAGCGTGCGTAAATCTAACTCATCTGATGATCTAAACCTCCAAAGATACATGTTTAATATACGGACATGTTGACTCCATTCATTTAACATCACCATTAAGTCAACGCTTGAATCATGCTTTTTAGGTTTAAGCCAATCACTTCTTATTTTAAACGCAAAAAATAGCGTACTTGCCGCTGCTATTGCAGATAGTGAACTGGCAAGTGCAATTATTGCATTTATATTATTTGCAGCTTCTTGTTCGTTTGCTCCACCTAACGCATAACCAACACCAATAGCGGAAACAACAGATAGTATCCATATCAGAGCTATTAAGGCGTGCTCTATTTTCATATATCTCACTTTATATTTCGTACTAAGACAACTAACGCCCGGTTAAGGGGCTGACAACGCAAAACACCGAACCTAAAATAGCAACCGTAATCACAAATGTTGATTTAAGCAAAAACCGCCACGCGTTGGCAGTCCCTCTTAAACCGTTTGTTATGGCTCAGTTCACTAAATATCAGATTTTACCATTGCCATGATTTTATGAGCTTTTTCAAAATGATCTAATTTGTGTTCTTGAATCCACCATGTGGCGGCTTCCATTAACAAATCTGGATCGTCATTTTTATTAGCAAAAAATGCATAAAATGAAACGCCTACATTATCACCCTTCTGCTCAATCTTCTTGGAACAAACTTGAATTACCTTTTTTCTCAATGAACTACGCACTTGTTAATTACCTGCTTTGTTAGAAAATGATGGGTAACTTATACAGATTAAAGCATGAAAACAAGAAAAACTGTTTTTATATACAGCCCTAGCCAATTGAATGAGTCATAACGCCCAATTAAGGGGTGAGCAACGCTACCACCCAACCTAAGGCATTGTACCGTAACCACTAAAGTTGAAGTAGAAGCAAAAATGCCAAGCGTTGGGAATCCCTCTTAAATTGTTTGTTATGTAACAATTTTACGCGTATTGGTAGACATGATCTGCGTACAAATGACCACCGATTTCATAAGCTTGAGGCACTATCCTATCGAGTACAAAACCCACTTTTGTAAGTACCTTTTCGGAACCAATGTTACCCTCTGTGACAACTGCACTGTATTTAGCGATGCCAAACTCTGACATTGAATAATTTATGAGAGCTTGCAGTGACTCTGTACCATACCCGAGTCCATGATATTCGGGCAAAAACATAAACCCAACTTCAGCAACAGAATCGTTAACACAAAAACCTGTTATACCTACTGCTTTGTCCGTTTTGGACTCGACAACAACCAAACATAGCCAATGCTTCGACTTTACAAACCAAGGTACTAATCGAGATTTAAATTTACTCTCAATTTCTGACTTTGGCAGTTCATCGAAACAAAGTGAAATGACACTAGGATTCGTATGGAGTTGCAGAAATAAAGGCCAGTCATTTTCCGATAATGGCTTCATCTGCAGCCTTTCAGATACTACTTCCATTTAGCTGAACTCTCCTTGTTACATAACGCCCGGTTAAGGGGCTGACAACGCAAAAACACTGAACCTAAAATAATAGCCGTAATCACAAATGCCGATTTGAACAAAAACCGCCACGCGTTGGCAGTCCCTCTTTAACCGTTTGTTATGGCTAACAACTCTCTGATTTATAGAACAAAACTTTCAAGGTAAATCTGACCTTTCATCTCGACATTCATAAGACCCCATTTCAAACTCTCGACAAATCCAAGGTCGATTCTCATAAATCGTGCACATGAATGTTTCTCGGTCTAAAGCTGAGCACCAACCATCCGCCAAACGTAGCATGGTTTCCCCACCCCATTGGTCGAAAGCAATGTGTTGCTCTGGCACACCGGTATCTGTAATGATCATGACCTCTAAACGACAGCAACAAGCCTGACAGTTTGAGCAAGAAATTTCCGTACTAGATACATTTTTAATTGGAATTGTCATCGTGTTCTTCAAATCAGTGTAATCACAGCATGGTACTCCAATTTGAACCAATTTATCGACATTCGTGACCAACTCAATTTGGTAGCCATAACGCCCGGCTAAGGGGTTGACAACGCATAGCCGAACTCAAAAAACACACTTAAACACTGAATTTCAATTTTGCACTAAAGCCGCCACGCGTTGGCAATCCCTCTTGAGCCGTTTGTTATGCAAATTCAATGAGATAAACCGAATTTACACGACCAAAAGCCACAATTGCAATGGTTGAGTGATTCAAGAATCAACCCAAGCAAGAACTGTGATAAATAAGCCGCCAAAACAAAGTTCACCCTTCAGCAACAAACCAAGCTTTTGAATGAGACAAACTCAACAAGCAAGACTTTCAGCAACTGCAAAACGCTCGATAAACTTGCCCTTTCCACACTTTGCGCCCGCTAAATTCACAATAAACCAGCGCAAAAACTGATTGAGGCAAACAAAGAACCTTGCCTGTTTTACGGTTTAAGTTAACCACGAATTTGAGGGTAAACATGCTCATTTGCCGACAACACCAAACGAATGGCCGGAGAAATCCCAAAAGATTGAACTCCTAAATTTACCTGAGTTGCATAACGCCCGGCTAAGGGGTTGACAACGCACAGCCGAACTCAAAAAACACACTTAAACACTGAACTTCAATTTTGCACCAAAGTCGCCATGCGTTGGCAATCCCTCTTGAGCCGTTTGTTATACACAAATTAACCCATGCACTTACTTGGCAAAGGATTGTACTTCGCAATCAGTCAAGTAGCGCCACTTTCCGACCTCGACATCAAGATTCACTGATCCAATAGCCTCACGGTGGAGTGAAACTACACGATTACCAACAGCAGAAAACATCCGTTTTATCTGATGGAACTTACCCTCAGTGATCGTTAAACGTACCTCTTTAGGATTGATGACATCTAAGATGGCTGGTCGTGTCAATTGCTGCTCACCTTGCAACTGAATACCTTCTTTGAACTTTGTTGCAACATCGTCTGCAATCGCGCGAGATAAACCCACACGATAAACTTTACTGCATTCTCTCGTTGGCATTGTAATATTAAATGACCACCGTCCATCGTCAGTAATCAACACCATACCCGTAGTGTCGGCATCTAAGCGGCCTACTATGTGAAGTTCAGAAATGTTATTAACATTTAAGAGATTGAACAGAGATGGGTAGAACTCATCAATATTTGAGCAAATAGTCCCCGCAGGTTTATGCATGATAATATAACGAAAACTACGAGCCTCTAACTTAGAGCCACTCAGCAATATTATTGAGTTATTTTCATGAACTTGAGCCATTTCATCCGTTACTATATCGCCATTAACACTAACCTCACTAGAATTGATTCGCTGGATAGCTTCAATTTTTGTTAGCTGGGTACTTTTACATACAAATCTATCAAGACGCATATCAATCACATTCAGAGTAAACTAAAGAGGAGCCGAACATTACACTTGCTCAGTGCAAACTAGCAATCATTCACTGAGAAAGAAGTGAATTTAAGCTTTTGTATAACGCCCGGCTAAGGGGTTGACAACGCACCGCCGAACTCAAAAAACACACTGTAAACATTGAACTTCAATTTTGCGCTAAAGTCGCCACGCGTTGACAATCCCTCTTGAGCCGTTTGTTATGATTCATCTTGCTACCTTCGTAGCGCCACGCTACAATTATTAAAACTTTAAATGAAGGAGCACATTATGTCTACCGCTAGCATACGCCTTGATCAAGACCTCGTAGATAAAGCCGCTATCATGGCTAAAGCATTGAATCGCACTACACCAAAACAAATTGAACACTGGGCTAAAATTGGGGAAATGATGGAAGATAACCCAGATTTACCTTATGAATTTGTTCGGCAAGCCATTATAGCTAAAGCTGAAAAAGAAGCCGGTAAACTTGAGGCATACAACTTTGGCTAATATTACACAGGTTCTTCAAACACCATCATTCAAAAAAACCGTTAAAAAACTCCACCAAAATCAGAAAGTGGATCTCGACAATGCGGTCAAAGCACTTATCGAGGATCCGCTTTTAGGCGAGCAGAAAAAAGGAGATTTGTCCTTTCTCCGTGTTTATAAATTCAAAATGGTTAAGCAACTCTTCTTGGCTACAGCTATCAAGATGGGACGGTAACTCTTGAACTTATCGCCCTAGGCACGCATGAAAATTTTTACCGAGATATCAAGATGTTTTACTGAATCCGGGTGAATCATAACGCCCGCTTAAGGGGCTGACAACGCTGCTACCAAGTTTCCGCATAATACCGTAACCACAAAAACCAACGCACAGTAAAAATGCCACGCGTTGGAAGTCCCTCTTGAAGCGTTTGTTATGCATGTGCCAAAACGCGAGCCATATGGTAAACGTCAACGTAGCTACCATTTCTGAACGCATAAGCTTTCGACTCACCTTCAATTTCAAAACCGAACTTCTTGTACAAATTGATCGCTCGTTCGTTGTCCACATAGACCGTCAATTCGATTCGTTTCAAATTCAGCCAGTTATCCGCTAAATCGATAACCGTTTTCAGTAAAGCACTACCAACACCTAAACCTTGAGCATCGTCTTTAACGCCCATACCGAATGTACCTACGTGACGTCGTCTCGGATTGGTACATAGCTCAAAGCCCAAATTACCTACTACTTCACCGTCCACTAGTGCCACATATGCATAAACATGATCTGGAATAGTCTGGAAACGTTTTTCCCACATATCGGAGGATGGAAGCGGAAGTTGTAATGTGCCGGTGTAGGCATTTGGGCACTCATAAACTCCTTTTATCGCTTTAGCATCTGATGGCTCTGCTCGCCTGACTTCAACAACCATAGTTCCTCTTCTCCTAAAAAATGCATAACGCCCGCTTAAGGGGCAGCCAACGCTACTACCAACTTTCCGCATAACACCGTAACCACAAAAACCAACGCATAGTAAAAATGCCACGCGTTGGCTGTCCCTCTTGAAGCGTTTGTTATGAGCAGCTAGCTAAAGGTTACTCGATTGCTTTTAACACTCGTGCTGGGTTGCCACCAATGACAACATTGCTACCAAAGCTTTTTGTCACAACGGCTCCCGAGGCAACAACAACATTGTCACCTAACGTCACTCCAGGGTTGATCGTTGCATGACCACCAATCCAACAGTTGTTACCTATTCTGATTGGCTTTGCAAACTCTAACCCACTATTTCTCTGAATCGGATCGATTGGATGAGTTGCCGTATAGATTCCGACCTGTGGTGCTATAAAACAGTTTTCACCAATACGAACTTCCGCTACGTCCAAAATGACACAGCCAAAATTGGCATAGAAATTCTCACCAACGTGTATATTCAGCCCGTAATCGCAGTTGAAAGTCGATTCAATGTGAATGCTATTTCCTGTAGAACCCAACAAGGATTTGACTATCTCTGCTCTTTTATCTGGGCAACTTACACTAGTTTGATTTAGCTTCTCTGTGAGTAAACGAGCCTCAAGACGCAACTTGACGAGCTCAGCGTCACTCGGATCGTAATACTCACCAGAGAGCATTTTTTCTCTTTCTGTCATATATAACTCAGTTCTAAATTTTAATGCTGCTCATAACGCCCGGCTAAGGGGTTGACAACGCACCACCGAACTCAAAAAACACCCTGTAAACGCTGAACTTCAATTTTGCACTAAAGCCGCCACGCGTTGGCAATCCCTCTTGAGCCGTTTGTTATGCAAATTCAATGAGATAAACTGACTTTACACAACCAAAAGCCACGATTGCAATGGTTGAGTGATTCAAGAATCAACCCAAGCCAGAGCCTTGATAAATAAGCCGCCAAAACAAAGTTCACCTTTCAGCGACAAACCAAGCTTTTGAATGGGACAAACTCAACAAGCAAGGCTTTCAGCAAGTGCAGAATGCTCGATTAACTTGGCCTTTCCACACTTTGCGCCCACTTAATTTACAACGCGCCAACGCTAAAACTGATTGAGGCAAACAAAGAACCTTGTCTGTTTTACGGTTTAAGTTAACCACGAATTTGAGGGTAAAAATGCTCATTTGCCGACAACACCAAACGAATGGCCGGAGAAATCACAAAAGATTGAGCCCCTAAATTTACCTGAGTTGCATAACGCCCGGCTAAGGGGTTGACGACGCACCACCGAACTCAAAAAACACACTGTAAACCCTGAACTTCAATTTTGCACTAAAGTCGCCACGCGTTGGCAATCCCTCTTGAGCCGTTTGTTATGCAAATTCAATAAGATAAACAGAATTTACACGACCAAAAGCCACAATTGCAATGGTTGAGTGATTCAAGAATCAACCCAAGCAAGAACTGTGATAAATGAGCCGCCAAAACAAAGTCCACCTTTCAGCTCAGCACCAAACCAAGCTTTTGTGTCAGGAAAACTCAACGAGCGAAAACTTCAGCAAGTACAAAATGCTCGATAAACTTACCCTTTCCACACTTTGTGCCCACTGAATTTACAACGCGCCAACTCTAAAACTCATTGAGGCAAACAAAGAAATTTGCCTGTTTTACGGCTTGAGTTCACCATGAATTTGAAGGTAAAAATGTTTATTTGCCGACAACACAAAACGAATGGCCGGAGAAATCCAAAAGATTGAACCCCTAAATTTACCTGAGTTGCATAACGCCCAATTAAGTAGTGAGCAACGCACTACAAAAGCTGCCGCATTGCGCCGTAAACACAAAACTCACCGCAAACCAAAACTGCCACGCGTTGCGAATCTGCTTGAATTGTTTGTTATGCGAAGTTTCGGCAATGCTAAATTGGCTGATGAAAACATTACCTTAAACACGCAAAAGCACAAACACGCAGATAACTTTTTGTGATTCAAGAACCAACGGATTCAACATTTGATAAAAAGGGCGACACAAGTGCGGAACGCTGATTTACAGCGAAGAATTAGCTTTTGCCTGCGAAAAACTCAACGAGCCAGGATTTCAGCAAATACCGACTTTCCGTAAGCTTGCCCTTTCCACACTTTGTGACCGAAAAACTTGCCACGACCAAATACGATTTTCAATGAGGCAATTTCACGAACTTTGGCATGTTTTACGGTTTGAGTGATTCAAGAATTTGAGCCGACAATGCTGATTTGCCGACACCGAAAAACGAATTGCTAAAGAGAGCTAATTTGAAGAAACCTAAAAATTTTGCCTTGTCGCATAACGCTCGGCTAAGGGGTTGACAACGCATAGCCGAACTCAAAAAAACACACCGTAAACACTGAACTTCAATTTTGCACTAAAGTCGCCACGCGTTGGCAATCCCTCTTGAGCCGTTTGTTAGGCCAACTGATTGACAACGACACTTTAAAAACCAAAGAACAAGCTTTTTTGTAAACTTAAAACTAGCTAACCGATTCATTTATAAACCAAAATGCCAACTCAGCAAAGAAACAAAAAACTCAAATTGAGCGATTTGGAAGAAAAGTGACGAGCGTAGCATGCTCGGCGGACGTTTGGATGCTGAAGGTTATTTTGCCGCTAAACTCACAACGAAAAGCAACCCAACGCGATCAAGAAACAACAAATATGTGATGATTATTTATTGCTTAAATTAAGCCACAAAACATGGCATTTACCGTTCAATTCAAACTCGATTTAGCTGATAAAAACTCACCTTGCCTAACGCCCGCTTAAGGGGCTGACAACGCTACTACCAAGCCTCCGCATGACACTGTAACCACTGAAATCAACGCATAATGAAAATGCTGCGCGTTGGAAATCCCTCTTGAAGCGTTTGTTATGTTTGTGCTAACTATTTTTCATATATTTCAATATCTTCGGGAATGCAGGCCTTGATAAACAATTCGCCAAATAGAGTCAGCTGAGTTTCACTTGTAATTGTGACACCATTTTGCCGACCACCTGCAAATGTAGGCTCTTGATTCCCTCGCTGCCAAATACCAGCAAGATTAAGGCTGTGTAAGTGATCTAAGTACATAAAGTAATTCTGTGGATACATAAGACGTTCGACAGGAAAGTCGTTGCTAATTGTTTTTCTTGGACCAAAGGTATTTGAACTTGGATAAAACGTCGAGCTTTGTTTTAATACATATTTCTTTCTTTCAAAATAATACAATATCTTAGCTTCATCAGGTGATAGTTGACTTATAATATTTGCAAACGCGGGATGAGCTTCATTAACTCGTTCTTGATCGATTGCGCGAGCTAATAGATTTAAGAACATTTCTGTGATGACGCTTTCTTCTTCAACAAATTTTAGATTATCCATTACTGGACCAGCAATTTGTGGGTGAGCATTAACTTGTTGATCTTCTGGAACTTTATCATTTACACGTTGCAGATAACGTTGAAAACGATCTTGTTGAGTAGCTAAATAATCTATAGGAGCAAGAACGCATCTTGCTGCTTTTACAGTATTTTTTGCTAAATCCCCAACCTCACTAACTGCTCCGCTAGCTAAGTCGTCATAAATTTTTTCTATTGGTAATGATTTACCTATATCTTCTAACCAGCCCATTTTTACTCCTTAAAACATAACGCCCGGCTAAGGGGTTGACAACGCATAGCCGAACTTAAAAAACACACTGTAAACACTGAACTTCAATTTTGCACTAAAGTCGCCACGCGTTGGCAATCCCTCTTGAGCCGTTTGTTAGGTGTA
>NZ_CAWPGB010000013.1:0-28346 GCF_963887575.1 Vibrio sp. 3-2(1)
CAATCACTCCACACACTAAGTTCGAGTCAGAAGTATACGTACTGTCTAAAGATGAAGGCGGCCGTCATACTCCGTTCTTCAAAGGCTACCGTCCACAGTTCTACTTCCGTACAACGGACGTAACAGGCGATATCTCTCTACCAGAAGGCGTAGAGATGGTAATGCCAGGTGACAACATCCAAATGGTTGTAGAGCTAATCGCTCCAATCGCGATGGATGAAGGTCTACGTTTCGCGATCCGTGAAGGTGGTCGTACAGTAGGTGCTGGTGTTGTTGCTAAAGTTATCGCTTAATTGCTGATTTAGCCGTTTAAATACGAATAGTATTTGACTAACGACTACCAAAAAGGGCATCATTTGATGCCCTTTTTCTGCACTAAATTTGGCCGTTGTCGATTTGTTGGTCGATAAAGCCAGTGCAAAGGATTTAAGATAGAGACATTTCTATCTTGATGAGTATGTATAGGTAGCTTTACCTGTGCTATGGATTTGCCCTGCAACAGCGGGGTTGTTGTCGTCTATGTTAAGACTTGTAACAGGTTGGTTTATGAAAGCAAACAATGCTGAAATTCCTGATAGCTCAAGTGCAGCAGACACATTTAAGTGGATTGTCACTTTTGCTCTGTTAGCTGCCGCTGTTGTGGGTAATTACCTGTATGGTGAAATGTCTGTAGTGCTTCGCGCTGCAGGTGTGGTTGCGCTGATTATTGCAGCACTCGGTGTTGCTGCGACAACCACAAAAGGAAAAGCGGCGATTGCGTTTGCGCGTGAATCTCGTATGGAAGTTCGCAAAGTGGTATGGCCGACACGTCAAGAAACCATGCAAACAACATTAATCGTTTTAGCTGTAAGTATCGTAATGGCTCTAGCACTTTGGGGCATCGACGGCATTATGGTTCGTCTTGTCGCTTTCGTGACTGGGGTATAGAGGGTTTAATACATGAGTGAAGCTCCTAAAAAACGCTGGTATGTAGTTCAAGCCTTCTCTGGATTTGAAGGTCGCGTAGCGCAATCGCTGCGTGAGCATATCAAGATGCACGCAATGGAAGAATTCTTCGGTGAAGTTCTTGTTCCAACCGAAGAAGTTGTTGAAATGCGTGCAGGTCAACGCCGTAAAAGTGAGCGCAAGTTCTTCCCAGGCTATGTATTGGTACAGATGCTCATGAATGATGAGTCCTGGCACTTAGTTCGTAGTGTTCCTCGTGTAATGGGTTTCATTGGTGGAACCTCCGATCGTCCTGCACCTATCACTGACAAAGAAGCCGATGCGATTCTTAATCGTCTAGAGAAAGCGAGCGAAGCTCCGCGTCCTAAGACGATGTTTGAAGCAGGTGAAGTGGTTCGTGTTAATGAAGGTCCATTTGCTGATTTCAACGGCACCGTTGAAGAAGTGGATTACGAGAAGAGCCGCATTAAAGTGTCAGTATCTATCTTTGGTCGTGCAACTCCTGTTGAACTTGAGTTTGGCCAAGTCGATAAGCTTGATTAAAAAAACACCTTTTAGGGTTGTTAAGGGCGTGAAATGTGATTATAATTTCGCGCCTTATTTACACGTCTTTATGACAAAGTAACCGGGGAGCTGATCAGCTGATTGGCGTTTGTACCCACATTTAGGAAATATCATGGCTAAGAAAGTTGAAGCTTATATCAAGTTGCAAGTTGCATCTGGTATGGCGAACCCAAGTCCACCAGTTGGTCCTGCACTAGGTCAACGTGGCGTTAACATCATGGAATTCTGTAAAGCGTTCAACGCAAGAACAGAATCAATGGAGAAAGGCTTGCCTACTCCAGTTGTTATCACTGTATACAGCGACCGTTCTTTCACGTTCGTAACTAAGACTGCTCCAGCGGCTGTTCTTCTGAAGAAAGCTGCAGGCATCAAGTCTGGTTCAGGCCGTCCAAACACTGAAAAAGTGGGTACGGTTACTGATGCTCAAATCCAAGAAATTGCAGAAGCGAAAGCGGCTGATATGACTGGTGCTGACATTGAAGCGATGAAACGTTCTATTGCGGGTACTGCTCGTTCAATGGGCTTAGTGGTAGAGGGTTAATATCATGGCAAAACTAACTAAGCGTATGCGCACTATCCGTGAGAAAGTTGACGCAACTAAAGAATACGAAATCAACGAAGCTGTAGCTCTTCTTAAAGAACTTGCAACGGCTAAATTCGTTGAGTCTGTAGACGTTGCTGTGAACCTTGGCATTGATGCTCGTAAATCTGACCAAAACGTACGTGGTGCAACTGTTCTGCCACACGGTACTGGTCGTGAAGTACGTGTTGCAGTGTTCACTCAAGGTGCAAACGCTGACGCGGCTAAAGCTGCTGGTGCAGATTTAGTGGGTATGGAAGATCTAGCTGAGCTAGTGAAGAAAGGCGAAATGAACTTTGACGTTGTTGTTGCTTCTCCAGATGCAATGCGCGTTGTAGGTCAACTAGGTACCATTCTTGGTCCTCGCGGTCTAATGCCAAACCCTAAAGTTGGTACTGTAACTCCTAACGTTGCTGAAGCGGTTAAGAACGCTAAAGCAGGTCAGGTTCGTTACCGTAACGACAAAAACGGCATCATCCACACAACTATCGGTAAAGTTTCTTTCGAAACTAACCAACTTCAAGAGAACTTAGAAGCTCTTCTAGTTGCACTTAAGAAAGCGAAACCTTCTTCTGCTAAGGGTACTTACCTGAAGAAAGTAAGCATTTCTACTACGATGGGTGCTGGTGTTGCTGTTGATCAGAACACGCTAAACGCTCAAGCGTAATAATACATTTGATTAGGTGTGGAATTTGTGTATAATTCTGCGCCTAATATTTGTGGTTGGGGCTGATTTTAGTTCTTAGAACTATGACCCAGTCTCCGTCCAAGACCGTAGGCGTTATTTGTCTGTTTGATAAATGACTTAATCGTACCTACGTAGATGGTGCCCGAACTGACAGAAAGCATAATTTATTTTTTGAATAGATAAACTTTCTTCTGGGACTGCACCGAAATAACTCTCACTGTTGTGATAATAGTGAGTGGTGTAACGACAACCAGGAGTAAATCCAAGATGGCTTTAAACCTTCAAGACAAACAAGCAATTGTTGCTGAAGTCAACGAAGCGGCCAGTGGTGCACTTTCTGCAGTTGTTGCTGACTCTCGTGGCGTTCAAGTAGGCGCGATGACTTCTCTACGTAAACAAGCTCGTGAAGCGGGTGTTTACATGAGAGTTGTTCGTAATACTCTAGCACGTCGCGCAGTGGAAGGCACAGCTTACGAATGTCTACAAGACGTATTCGTAGGTCCTACTTTGATCGCATTCTCTAACGAGCATCCAGGTGCTGCAGCGCGTCTTTTTAAAGACTTCGCTAGAGAGAACAAGCACTTTGAAATCAAAGCAGCTGCATTTGAAGGCGCATTAACTGACGCTGAACTACTAGCGACACTACCAACTTACGACGAAGCAATCGCACGCCTAATGATGTGCATGAAAGAAGCTTCTGCTGGCAAGCTGGTACGTACTATCGCTGCTGTCCGCGATCAAAAAGAAGCTGCGTAATTCGCATTGCTTTTTATTGTTTGCTAAATAAACTTATTGTTGACTTAAAAGAGAATTGTTATGTCTATTACTAACGAGCAAATCCTAGATGCAGTTGCAGAAATGTCTGTAATGCAAGTTGTTGAACTTATCTCTGCTATGGAAGAGAAGTTCGGTGTTTCTGCTGCAGCTGCAGTAGTTGCAGGTGGCCCAGCAGCAGCAGCTGTTGAAGAGCAAACTGAATTCGACGTAATCCTAACTGCTGCTGGCGCAAACAAAGTATCTGTAATCAAAGCAGTACGTGGCGCAACTGGCCTAGGTCTTAAAGAAGCTAAAGCTCTAGTTGACGGCGCTCCAGCTGCAATTAAAGAAGCAGTTTCTCAAGCAGAAGCTGACGCACTTAAGAAAGAGTTAGAAGAAGCTGGTGCGACTGTTGAAGTTAAGTAATTATTACTTAATTTCTTAGCCGCAAGGCTAATGGCTGGTGGTTTATTGACCACCGGCCTTTTTGCGCTGTAGGGTATGGGTGAATTTTCCCGCTGTTTAGACGCTTATACTCGTGCAAAAGCACACAAACTATCATTTTTGAGTGATGTTGTGTTACTACAGTAAACAGCTGTTAGTCACTGTCCTATGACCCTTTATTTTTGAATAATTGGTGGGCAGTTTGGGTCACTTATCAGCGAGCTGAGGAACCCCATGGTTTACTCTTATACCGAGAAAAAGCGCATCCGTAAGGACTTTGGTACTCGTCCACAAGTGTTGGACATTCCATACCTGCTATCGATCCAGCTCGATTCGTTCGACAAGTTTATCGAACAGGATCCTGAAGGACAATACGGTCTTGAGGCTGCTTTTCGTTCTGTATTTCCTATTCAGAGCTATAACGGCAATTCTGAGCTGCAATACGTTAGCTATCGTCTTGGTGAGCCAGTTTTTGACGTTAAAGAATGTCAAATTCGTGGTGTAACTTATTCTAAGCCACTACGCGTAAAACTACGCCTAGTGATCTTTGATAAAGACGCGCCAGCAGGTACTGTAAAAGATATTAAAGAACAAGAAGTCTACATGGGTGAAATTCCACTCATGACAGACAATGGTACCTTCGTAATTAATGGTACTGAGAGGGTTATCGTATCCCAGCTGCACCGAAGCCCAGGCGTATTCTTCGACAGCGATAAGGGTAAAACTCACTCATCAGGTAAAGTTCTTTATAACGCACGTATTATCCCTTACCGTGGTTCATGGTTAGATTTTGAGTTTGATCCAAAAGATAACCTATACGTGCGTATTGACCGTCGTCGTAAACTGCCTGCATCGATCATTCTTCGTGCACTTGGTAAATCGACAGAAGAGATCTTGGATCTGTTCTTCGAAAAAGTGAAGTTTGAAGTCAAAGACCAAACTCTTCTTATGGAGTTGGTACCTGAGCGCCTGCGTGGCGAAACAGCGTCATTTGATATTGAAGCAAATGGTACCGTTTATGTCGAAAAAGGTCGTCGTGTAACGGCTCGTCATATTCGTCAACTAGAAAAAGATAACGTTGATTTTATCGAAGTACCCGTTGAGTACATCGTTGGTAAAGTCGCTTCTAAAGATTATGTCAATGAAGCAACTGGTGAAGTCATCGTTAGCGCAAACCAAGAAATTAGCTTGGAAGCATTAGCGAATCTTTCACAAGCGGGCTATAAGAAACTTGAAGTTCTATTTACGAACGATCTTGATCATGGTCCATTTGTGTCTGAGACGCTCCGCATCGACAGTACGGTTGATCGTATTTCTGCACTAGTAGAAATCTACCGCATGATGCGCCCTGGCGAGCCACCAACAAAAGAAGCAGCCGAATCGCTGTTTGAAAGCCTATTCTTCTCAGAAGAACGCTATGACCTATCAACAGTAGGCCGTATGAAGTTCAACAGCTCAATTGAGCGTGAAGATGCCGGCGAGCTTGGTACGCTTGACGAAACTGATATCATCGAAGTGATGAAGAAGTTGATCGCCATTCGTAACGGCATTGGCGAAGTGGACGATATCGACCACCTTGGCAACCGTCGTATTCGCTCTGTTGGTGAAATGGCTGAAAACCAATTCCGCGTAGGTCTTGTGCGTGTTGAACGTGCAGTGAAAGAGCGCTTAAGCCTTGGCGATCTTGATGCGATCATGCCTCAAGATTTGATCAATGCGAAGCCTATCTCTGCGGCCGTTAAAGAATTCTTCGGTTCTTCACAGCTTTCTCAGTTTATGGACCAGAACAACCCACTTTCAGAAGTGACGCACAAACGTCGTATTTCTGCATTGGGTCCTGGCGGTCTAACTCGTGAGCGTGCTGGCTTTGAGGTACGTGACGTACACGTAACTCACTACGGTCGTCTATGTCCGATCGAAACGCCAGAAGGTCCGAACATCGGTCTGATTAACTCATTGTCAGCATTTGCACGTTGTAACGAATACGGTTTCCTAGAAACTCCGTACCGTCGTGTTGTTGATGGTGTGGTGACTGATGAAGTTGATTACTTGTCAGCTATCCAAGAAGGTCAATTTGTTATCGCGCAGGCAAACGCCATTCTGACTGAAGAAGGTACGTTTGCAGATGAGCTGATCACAGCTCGTCAAAAAGGTGAATCTGGTCTTCACCCTCGTGAACATGTTGACTACATGGACGTTGCGACCAACCAGGTCGTATCAATCGCCGCTTCGCTTATCCCGTTCCTAGAACACGATGATGCGAACCGTGCATTGATGGGTGCGAACATGCAACGTCAAGCGGTTCCAACGTTACGCGCTGAGAAGCCGTTGGTTGGTACTGGTATCGAACGTAATGTAGCGGTTGACTCTGGTGTAACTGCCGTTGCCAAACGTGGCGGTATGGTGCAGTCAGTTGATGCGTCTCGTATCGTAGTTAAAGTTAATGAAGATGAACTTGTATCTGGTGAAGCGGGTATCGACATCTACAACCTAACTAAATACACACGTTCGAACCAAAACACATGTATTAACCAACGTCCTACTGTGATGCCAGGTGAACCTGTAGCTCGCGGTGATGTCCTTGCTGATGGTCCTTCAACAGACCTTGGTGAGCTAGCGCTTGGCCAAAACATGCGTATCGCATTCATGCCTTGGAATGGTTATAACTTCGAAGACTCGATCTTAGTATCTGAGCGCGTCGTTCAAGAAGACCGTTTCACGACTATCCACATCCAAGAACTTTCTTGTGTGGCTCGTGATACTAAGCTGGGCTCTGAAGAGATCACAGCGGATATTCCAAACGTAGGTGAATCGGCTCTGTCTAAACTAGACGAGTCAGGTATCGTTTACATTGGTGCTGAAGTTAAGGGTGGTGACATCCTAGTTGGTAAAGTAACGCCGAAAGGCGAAACTCAGCTAACTCCAGAAGAGAAGCTACTACGTGCAATCTTCGGTGAAAAAGCCTCTGATGTTAAAGATACGTCATTGCGTGTACCAAACTCTGTTTCAGGTACCATTATCGATGTTCAAGTTTTCACTCGCGATGGCGTAGAGAAAGACAAGCGTGCGCTTGAAATTGAACACATGCAGCTAAAAGAAGCGAAGAAAGACCTTACTGAAGAGTTCCAAATTCTTGAAGGTGGTCTACTAGCGCGTGTGAAAGCTGTACTGATCAATGGTGGCTATTCTGAAGCGAAGCTTGATGCGATTGATCGTAAGAAATGGCTAGAACAAACACTAGAAAACGACGAGCTACAATCTCAACTTGAACAGCTTGCTGAGCAGTGGGATGAGCTAAAAGCTGACTTCGATAAGAAGTTCGAAGCGAAACGTCGCAAAATCACTCAAGGTGATGATCTAGCGCCTGGCGTTCTGAAGATTGTTAAAGTTTACCTAGCGGTGAAACGTCGTATCCAGCCTGGTGATAAGATGGCAGGTCGTCACGGTAACAAGGGTGTAATCTCTAAGATCAACCCTGTTGAAGACATGCCTTACGATGAAAACGGTCAGCCGGTTGATATCGTATTAAACCCACTAGGTGTACCGTCACGTATGAACATCGGTCAGATCCTTGAAGTTCACTTAGGTCTGGCTGCAAAAGGTATTGGTGACAAGATCAACCAAATGGTTAAAGAACAACAAGAGCTGTCTAAGCAGCGTGAGTTCTTACAGAAGGTTTATGATCTTGGCGATACGCGTCAGAAAGTAGATATTGCTGCTCTGTCTGATGGTGATGTTCGTACTCTTGTGAACAATCTTCGTGGTGGTTTACCGATTGCAACTCCAGTATTTGATGGTGCGTCAGAAGCATCAATCAAAGAACTATTAAGCCTAGCCGACCTACCAACTTCTGGTCAGCTAACACTGTTTGATGGTCGTACTGGTGATGCATTCGAGCGTCCTGTAACTGTCGGTTACATGTACATGCTCAAACTGAACCACCTTGTTGATGACAAGATGCACGCTCGTTCAACAGGTTCGTACAGCCTAGTAACTCAGCAACCACTTGGTGGTAAAGCTCAGTTCGGTGGTCAGCGTTTCGGTGAGATGGAAGTGTGGGCACTAGAAGCATACGGTGCTGCATATACACTACAAGAAATGCTTACTGTTAAGTCAGATGACGTTAACGGTCGTACGAAGATGTATAAGAACATCGTTGATGGTAACCATAGCATGGAACCTGGCATGCCAGAGTCTTTCAACGTATTGCTGAAAGAGATCCGCTCGCTAGGTATCAACATCGAGCTAGAAGACGAAGAGTAATCTTGGCGGTAAACCCTCTGGATTATCCTGGTAGAAAGGCGCTCGCCGAGCGCCTTTTAACTCCTTACAGGAGCTGATTGTGAAAGACTTATTAAACTTTCTAAAAGCACAGCATAAGACCGAAGAATTTGATGCAATCAAAATCGGTCTATCTTCACCTGACATGATTCGTTCATGGTCTTTTGGTGAAGTTAAAAAACCTGAAACGATCAACTATCGTACGTTCAAGCCTGAACGTGATGGTCTGTTCTGTGCGCGTATTTTTGGTCCAGTCAAAGACTACGAATGTCTTTGTGGTAAATATAAGCGTCTGAAACACCGTGGCGTGATCTGTGAAAAATGTGGCGTTGAAGTTACACAAACTAAAGTTCGTCGTGACCGTATGGGCCATATCGAGCTTGCATCACCGGTTGCTCACATCTGGTTCCTAAAATCGCTACCGTCTCGTATCGGTCTGCTAATGGATATCCCTCTACGTGATATCGAACGTGTTCTTTACTTCGAAATGTATGTAGTAACAGAGCCGGGTATGACGGATCTAGAAAAGAGTCAGATGCTTACTGAAGAAGAGTATCTTGACCGTCTAGAAGAGTGGGGCGATGAGTTCACGGCGAAGATGGGCGCAGAAGCGATCAAGGACCTATTGGGTTCAATGGATCTTGTCGCTGAAACAGAGATGATGCGTGAGGAGTTACAAACCACTAACTCTGAAACTAAACGCAAAAAACTGACTAAGCGTCTGAAGCTTGTTGAAGCGTTTATCAGCTCAGGTAATAACCCTGAGTGGATGATCCTGACTGTGCTTCCGGTACTTCCGCCAGATCTACGTCCTCTAGTACCACTAGATGGCGGTCGTTTTGCGACATCTGATCTGAACGATTTGTACCGCCGTGTGATCAACCGTAACAACCGTTTGAAGCGTCTTCTAGAGCTAGCAGCTCCGGACATCATCGTACGCAACGAAAAACGTATGCTGCAAGAGTCTGTTGATGCGCTACTTGATAACGGTCGTCGCGGTCGTGCGATCACAGGTTCTAACAAGCGTCCTCTGAAATCTCTTGCTGATATGATCAAGGGTAAACAAGGTCGTTTCCGTCAGAACCTACTTGGTAAACGTGTAGACTACTCAGGCCGTTCTGTAATCACAGTAGGTCCATATTTACGTCTGCACCAGTGTGGTCTTCCTAAGAAGATGGCACTTGAGCTATTTAAACCATTTATCTACAGCAAGTTAGAAACTCGCGGCATGGCCACGACGATCAAAGCAGCTAAGAAAATGGTTGAGCGTGAAGAAGCGGTTGTTTGGGATATCCTAGACGAAGTGATTCGTGAACACCCAGTACTACTAAACCGTGCACCAACACTGCACCGTCTTGGTATTCAAGCGTTCGAACCTGTACTGATTGAAGGTAAAGCGATTCAACTGCACCCACTTGTGTGTGCGGCGTATAACGCGGACTTCGATGGTGACCAAATGGCGGTTCACGTGCCTCTAACTTTAGAAGCACAGCTTGAAGCTCGTACACTGATGATGTCGACCAACAACATTCTGTCGCCAGCATCAGGTGATCCGATCATCGTACCTTCACAGGACGTGGTCTTGGGTCTGTACTACATGACTCGCGAAAAAATCAACGCGCAAGGTGAAGGTATGTACCTGGCTGGCCCTAAAGAGGCTGAGAAGGCATACCGTACTAAGACAGCGGCGCTACACGCACGCGTTAAAGTACGTATCACTGAAACCGTTGTTGATGAAGATGGTTACAGCACAACTGAGACTAAGATGGTCGATACGACTGTCGGTCGTGCCATGCTATGGCAAATCGTGCCTAAAGGCCTGCCATACAGCATCGTGAACCAGAAGCTTGGTAAGAAACAGATCTCAAATCTATTAAACGAAGCGTATCGTAAGCTTGGTTTGAAAGATACGGTCGTATTTGCTGACCAAATCATGTACACCGGTTTTGCTTATGCAGCACTGTCAGGCGTGTCAGTTGGTATCGACGACATGGTTGTGCCAGCAGCAAAATACACTGAAATTGCTGAAGCTGAAGAAGAAGTACGCGAAATCCAAGAACAGTTCCAATCAGGTCTTGTTACGGCGGGTGAGCGTTACAACAAAGTTATCGATATTTGGGCGTCTACCAACGACCGTGTTGCGAAAGCAATGATGGATAACCTATCTTCTGAAACCGTGATCAACCGTGATGGCGTAGAAGAACAACAAGAATCGTTTAACAGCATCTATATGATGGCTGACTCGGGTGCTCGTGGTTCTGCTGCTCAGATTCGTCAGCTTGCAGGTATGCGTGGTCTGATGGCGCGTCCAGATGGTTCAATCATCGAAACGCCTATCACAGCAAACTTTAAAGAAGGCCTGAACGTACTACAGTACTTTATCTCTACCCACGGTGCACGTAAGGGTCTAGCCGATACTGCACTTAAAACAGCGAACTCAGGTTACCTGACTCGTCGTTTAGTAGACGTTGCACAAGACGTTGTGGTGACAGAGCATGACTGTGGCACTCAAGAAGGTGTCGACATGATGCCTCATATCGAGGGGGGTGATGTTAAAGTTTCTTTAACTGAACTGGCTCTTGGTCGTGTTGTGGCTGAGGATGTGATGAAGCCAGGCACTGAAGAAGTACTTATCCCACGTAATACTCTGATTGATGAGAAGTGGTGTCAGATTATCGATGAAAACTCTGTCGATAATATGAAAGTACGCTCAGTGGTAACCTGTGATGCGGACTTCGGCTGTTGTGCGCTATGTTACGGTCGTGACCTTGCTCGTGGTCACCTAGTGAACCAAGGTGAGGCAGTCGGTGTTATTGCTGCTCAATCTATCGGTGAGCCGGGTACACAGTTAACGATGCGTACGTTCCACATCGGTGGTGCGGCTTCTACTGCTGCGGCAGAGAACAGCATCCAAGCGAAGAACAAAGGTTCTGTGAAACTTCACAACGCTAAGTTCGTTATCAACAAAGATAAGAAGCTGGTTATCACATCTCGTGCATCAGAGCTGACTATCATTGACGAATTTGGTCGCACGAAAGAAAAACACAAACTGCCTTACGGCTCTGTGTTGAGTAAAGGTGATAACGACGCGGTTGAAGCTGGTCAAACAGTGGCTAACTGGGAAGCTCACACCATGCCAATCATCACTGAAGTGGCTGGTCGCATCCAATTCGTTGATATGATTGATGGTGTAACGGTTTCTCGCCAAACAGATGACCTAACGGGTCTATCTTCAAGCGAAGTAACCGAAGCTGCCGCTCGTCCAGCAGCAGGTAAAGATATGCGTCCAGCTATCAAACTTGTTGATGCGAAAGGTAAAGATGTCATGATCCCTGGTACTGATATGCCAGCTCAATACTTCTTACCGGGTAAAGCGATCGTTAACATCGAAGATGGTGCTGAAGTTGGTATTGGTGACACATTAGCGCGTATTCCACAAAAATCTGGCGGTAACCGAGACATCACGGGTGGTCTACCTCGCGTAGCTGACTTGTTTGAAGCTCGTCGACCAAAAGAGCCTGCGATTCTTGCTGAGCACACAGGTACTGTGAGCTTTGGTAAAGAAACCAAAGGTAAACGTCGTCTAATCATCACTCGTGAGGGTGACGAAACTTATGAAGAAATGATTCCTAAGCATCGTCAACTTAACGTGTTTGAAGGTGAGAAGATCGAACGTGGTGACGTTATTGCTGATGGTCCTGAGACTCCGCACGATATCCTACGTTTACGTGGTATCCATGCTGTAACGTCTTACATCGCTAACGAAGTTCAAGAAGTTTACCGTCTGCAAGGCGTTAAGATTAACGATAAGCACATTGAAACTATCGTTCGTCAAATGCTACGTAAGTGTACGATTACTCATGCTGGCGACTCTGAGTTCCTAGCGGGTGAGCAAGTTGAATACTCACAAGTGAAAGTTGCAAACCGTAACCTAGAAGCCGAAGGCAAACAGCCTGCTCGTTTCGAGCGTGAGCTACTAGGTATTACTAAAGCATCTCTAGCGACTGAATCGTTCATCTCTGCGGCATCGTTCCAAGAGACAACTCGCGTACTAACAGAAGCGGCTGTTTCTGGTAAACGAGATGATCTTCGCGGTCTGAAAGAAAACGTAATCGTTGGTCGTCTGATCCCAGCGGGTACAGGTTTCGCTTACCACCAAGAGCGTCAAGCTAAACGTGCGGCACAGCTAAAAGGCCCGTCTGCTGAACAAGCGACAGATAACCTAGCGGCACTGCTAAACGCAGGTTTCTCTTCTGAAGAGTAATCTCAGCGCTGATTAAAAAAGGCACCTTCGGGTGCCTTTTTTGTTGCGCTTAATTAATCTACGCGAATGATTACAGCAAAATATTCAATATTAAGCACCAGGAGGGATAGCCAAGCTGTCCGCGATAAGTTGAATCAAACTATCTTCCACTCCAAAACGCACCTCAATAATTTCACCAATTAGCGAAAGGTCGTTGTCAAAGTTTTCGAGATCATCCTCATCACTCACTGCCGCGTATTTATCTGTAAAATTGAGTAACGGCTCGGTAGTAACAATAATTTTTCCATAAGTCTGATTAATTTCATCGGTGGCTTCAAAGCCAGTTGCACGCCACCTATCCATCACCATATCGTAGATTTTGAAGTGACCTTCGGAAATATAATCCACCAGTTGTTGGCAAAAACGTTGCAGCTCTTCTGGCGAGGGAAGCCCGTTAACATTCGTTTTGGCGGTGCAAGGTTGCAGCGCGGCTAATTTGCAATACTCTACAATTAAGGTTTGTCGCGTGTTTAACCAGTGATCAATAACGTCACTGTAACCGCCCCATTGCTCTTGTGTGCGTTTTAGTTTTTTTAGCATGACCATGCCCTCATGATCGGGTCACAAAGCTGGTGACCGTTTCCTTTGCGTAGGGTTGCACTTCGTAGATACAACTCATTGTCCTTACTAGAATTTATAGAACTAAATTTGGAACGTTACAAATTCTGGTATGAATTTAGATTGCCAGTAAAATGGGGTAACTGCAAGAAGAGAGGTCGCAACATGTTGAAAAATAGTGATACAAAAATCGCTTATTGGTGTGTAGTTTCCGGAAGTGAGATCTGGACCATAAATGGTGAGTTACCGCTAGGATCTGCGGGTGAATATTCCCTGCCTTTAGAAAAAGCGGTGGTGGTAGATAGTTGTGATGGTTACCCAGTGATGTGGGTCAATGATGCCGATCTTGATGGCGAGCGAGAAATGACTTCATTACGCGAATTGTTGCATCTCAAACCAGAACTGTTTTTGGCGATCAGCAAAGCGCTTCAATATGGTCACATGAGTCAAACGTTACGTTTTTGTCCACAATGTGGTGGGCGAAATTACCTAAACCATAACCAATTGGCGATGCAATGTTCTGAGTGTCGAACGTTACATTATCCGCGTATCTTTCCTTGCATTATTGTCGCGGTACGAAATCAGGATAAAATTTTATTGGCCCAGCACCCAAGGCATCGTAACGGCATGTATACCGTCATTGCTGGTTTTCTGGAGGTCGGGGAGACGTTAGAGCAATGCGTGGCACGTGAAGTGCTTGAAGAAACGGGGATTCATGTGAAAAATATTCACTATTTTGGTAGTCAGCCTTGGGCATTTCCATCGAGTATGATGATGGGCTTTGTGGCGGAATATGACTCTGGCACGATAAAACCCGACTATAGTGAATTGAGTGATGCACAATGGTTTTTAGCAAGTGCTTTGCCTCCCGTTGCGCCCGAAGGGACGATAGCCAGAGCATTAATAGAGCACACGTTAAGCGAAATCGAGAAAGATTCACTGCCGCATTGCTAAAAAAAACCCTCCGGTGAAGGAGGGGGTAAGTAAGATGTCGTTATGAGATGCCGAGTACAGAGTACTCAGTTTATAATTATAGTTTTCGCTAGCGAACAAATTTTTAACACCGTTAAAGGTTGCTTGCAAATTAACCATTGATTTAAAAGTTAATAACATGATCTCGCTTGCAAAGCACACCGTTTTTGGCGCTTATTCAGTGCTAGAATAACGCCACAAAAAATAACAAGCTTTAAATTGGAAGACGGAATGACTGAATTAAAAAATGATCGCTACTTGCGTGCACTGTTAAAACAACCTGTCGATTGCACCCCTGTATGGATGATGCGCCAAGCAGGACGTTACCTGCCAGAGTATCGCGCAACGCGTGCCGAAGCAGGCGATTTTATGGCGCTGTGTAAAAATGCTGAGCTAGCTTCTGAAGTGACATTACAGCCATTACGTCGCTTTCCATTAGATGCCGCTATTTTATTTTCTGATATTTTAACCATTCCTGACGCCATGGGATTGGGTTTGTATTTTGAAGCGGGAGAAGGGCCAAAGTTTGAACGCCCGATCACTTGTAAAGCCGATGTCGATAAAATTGGCTTACCGGATCCGGAAGGCGAACTGCAATATGTGATGAATGCCGTACGCCAGATCCGCAAAGATCTACAAGGTGAAGTTCCATTGATCGGTTTTTCAGGCAGCCCATGGACACTCGCGACTTATATGGTGGAAGGTGGCAGCTCAAAAGCCTTCACTAAGATCAAAAAAATGATGTACGCCGATCCTAGCGTGCTGCACGCCTTGCTCGATAAACTGGCAGACAGTGTTATTGAATACCTTAACGCACAAATCAAAGCGGGTGCTCAGTCTGTTATGATTTTTGATACTTGGGGCGGAGTACTGACGCCGCGCGACTACAACCTCTTTTCACTACAGTATATGCACAAAATTGTGGATGGTTTAATTCGTGAAAATGAAGGTCGCCGCGTACCCGTCACTCTGTTTACCAAAAACGGTGGCATGTGGCTGGAGCAGATTGCTGCAACGGGTTGTGATGCAGTAGGGCTTGATTGGACCATCAATATTGCCGACGCCAAAGCGCGTATCGGTGACAAAGTGGCGCTGCAAGGCAATATGGACCCTTCCATGCTTTATGCTCCGCATGATCGTATTCGCCAAGAAGTGGCGACCATTCTTGAAGGGTTCGGCCATGGTGGAACGGGCCATGTCTTTAACCTCGGACACGGTATCCATTTAGATGTGCCACCGGAAAATGCGGGCATATTTGTTGATGCGGTGCACGCCTTGTCTAAACCGTACCATCAATAATAGGTTTGCGGTGCCTTATCGCCGATAATGCACCGTTTCTCACTCTCATCCTGTTATTTGATAGGAGCAGGTTCACAGAGGTAAAGAGGTAATAAGACAAGATGAAGACCAAAGATAAGATCGTTTATGCTGCATTAGCGCTGTTTAATGAACATGGTGAAAGAACGGTGACCACTAACCATATCGCAGCACATATCGAAATCAGCCCAGGTAATTTGTATTATCACTTTCGTAATAAACAAGAAATTGTTCGTGATATTTTTGCTCTCTATTCAGCAGAGTTACTCGAACGTTTTCAGCCGATTGCGGCACAGCGCGAAAGCTTAACTCTGTTAAAGCATTATCTTGATTCGATCTTCACTTTGATGTGGAAATACCGTTTTTTCTATGCCAATTTACCGGAAATCCTGCAGCGTGATGAAGTTCTACATGGTGAGTACATTCAAGTACAAGAAAAGCTGCAAACTAATCTCATTAATATTATGCACGCTTTTGTTGAGCTGAAATTGCTATCTGTCGGAAAAGAAGAGATGCAATCTTTAGTGACCACTCTCCATATGACGGCCTCGTGTTGGTTGAGTTATCAGTCAGCGATGTTTTCCAAAACGCAGATCACCGAGCAAGTGATTCATCAAGGCATGCTACAGATGATCGCAGTCGTTAAACCCAAAGCAACGGAACAAGGTCTTGAACAGCTTCTATTATTAGAGGAAGGTGTGCGGGCGATGCACGCATCATAATGTGTGCTTAGTTATAACCTTTGAGTATTGTTCTTAATCCTTTGAAGCTGTTAGCTTCTTAGCTATACATCTCTAAGGGTGGTGTTGATATGCACTATGACGTTTTTAACGGTGATGCTGATGGCATCATCTCTCTTCTTCAGCTGCGGCTTGCTTACCCTCGCACGACGACCCTAGTTACTGGGGTTAAGCGTGATATCAAATTGCTCCAGCGTCTTAATCTTCAATCCCGAGATAGTCTGACCGTGTTAGATATTTCGATGGAGAAGAATCAGCGACCTTTACAGCAGGCTCTTGCGGCGGGGGTGACGGTGTTTTATGCCGATCATCACTATGCAGGCTCAGTTCCCGAGACCCCGCTGCTTGACGCCCATATTGATTTGGACCCTAATACTTGTACGGCATTAATTATTGATCAATGGTTAGGTGGTCCGTTCCATGAATGGGCGATTGTGGCAGCTTATGGCGATAATTTGATTGCTAAAGCGGATACTTTAACGCGCAACGCGGGGCTAACTACCACTCAAGCTGAACAACTAAAAAACTTAGGCACCTTGATTAACTATAACGGTTATGGAGAGACGATAGAGCAGCTTCATTATCACCCCGCTGATTTGTACCAAGCCTTGCTAGTTTATCCTTCACCGTTTGATTTAATGAAGGATGACAACTCCCCTTTTTATCATTTGCAGCACGCTTATGAGCAAGATATGCAGCTTGCTCAGTCGTTAGAGCCTATCTATAAAAGTGCCTGTTTGAGCGTATACGAGCTGCCAGACTGTGCATCATCACAGCGAGTGAGTGGTGTGTTTAGTAATTGGCTAGCCAATCAAGCACCCGCCGCGGCACATATGGTTTTAACGGTAAATTCATCGGGTGGTTATACCGTTTCGCTACGTGCTCCATTAACCAATAAACAGGGAGCGGATAGGTTATGCAGCGCCTTTGCAACCGGAGGCGGGCGAGAAGCGGCGGCGGGTATTAATTCGTTGGATAAAAGACAATTGACCCAATTCATTACTCAAGTAGAAGCGTACTATTCATCACACTAACGCTCGCCCGGATTAACTGGGTGATGAATGTGTTTTGCTAGCGACTGAGCCAGCGTGTTGGGTCTTCGGCTTTACTGTTACGACGAATTTCGAAATAGAGCGCTGGCTGAGATTGACCGCCAGTGTCGCCCGCTAAAGCAATGGTTTCACCAGCGGTGACTTTATCGCCCTCTTTTTTGAGCAAACTTTGGTTAAAGCCGTATAAGGTCATATCGCCTTTGCCATGATCGAGCAAAACCACCAGCCCATAACCACGTAGATATTCAGCAAACACGACCGTGCCAGAATAAACCGCTTTGACGTTTTGACCATAATTGGCGTCAATGACTAGACCTTTCCAGTCAATTTGTCCACTTTGACGTGTACCAAAAGCATGCAGGATTTTGCCTTTGACTGGCCAAGGTAGCTTGCCTTTTTGCGGCGCTAACCCATCCATTAGTACAGCGTTACGTTTTGCTGCTTTGGCGATTTCCGCTTGTAATCGCGTTTCATTGCGTTGCAATTCCGCTAAGTAGACTTTATCACCGGAAATACTTTTTTGAATTTTACCCACCGTACTGCGTCGTTCTGACTGCGTTTTTGCCAATGTAGCGCGCTTTTGGGTCTGCTGTTCTAATAGAGAGGCGATTTGGTCTCGTTCAAGTCGCAGCTGTTTTTCACTTTCATTGAGTTCTTTTTGCGTAAGTTCAAGCTGTTGGATGGTTTGGCTGCGTGCCTTCGCCAAGTGTTGGTAATACTGGCTGATGCGATCTTCTTCCACGCCATTATTGAGTATGTTGGATGAGGCTGTCGCTCGCTGAGTGGCGTAATAGGTTTTGATCAGTTGAGCTAATTTGGCGGTTTGCTGTGTTTGTTGTGTTTCTAAGGCCGTGATCTTTTGCTTGAGTTTAGCGATATTAGCGTTGGCCACTACCAATTCTGATTTGGTGTTTTTGATCTGATTTTCTAGACTTGAAATGCCTACTTCTTGCTTTTTAAGCGCATTTTGCAACGAATCGAGCTCTTTTTGTCGATTATTTAACGCTTGCTGCTGACGAGAAATTTCGCCTTTCACCCCTTTTAGCTCTTGTTGTGTGGCAGCCATTAACGGTGAGCTGGAGAGGCAAGCTAGCCCTAACACCATCACTAGGCTAAGTGCATGCCACCAAGTCGTTATAGTAATTAGGTGTGGTGAAGGCTTGTTTCTCATCCGTTTTCAAGTCTCTATCGACAAATTAGTGAGTCAGTATACTCAAAGCCATCCGCGAGGCGAAAGCCCTATGTCAAAACTTGCAATCAAATCGAGTTCTTGGGCGAAAAAAAGCCTCGATATTTATCGAGGCTCAATAGCACGTGGTTGGTGAGTTATTTAAACAACACTTGACCAGACATTTCTGCCGGAATGTCCATGTTCGATAGAGCAAGCATCGTTGGTGCTAGATCAGAAAGCTTACCACCATCTTTTAGCTTAAGATCTTTGCTACCGACGTAGATAAGAGGTACTGGCAGATTGGTATGAGCAGTATGAATGCCCCCTGTTTCTGGGTTCACCATCATTTCTGCATTGCCGTGGTCTGCTGTGATCAGTAGCTGGCCATCGACTTCTTTAATCGCTTCAACCACTTTTCCGATACACTCATCAAGCGCTTCGCATGCTTTCACGGCCGCTTCGTAAATACCAGTATGACCAACCATATCGCCGTTCGGGTAGTTACAGATAATCGCATCGTATTTACCCGATTTGATTGCCGCAACGAGTTTTTCAGTCAGTTCAGGCGCGCTCATTTCCGGTTGCAGATCGTAAGTTGCCACTTTAGGTGAAGCAACCAATTGGCGCTCTTCGCCTGGGAATTCGTTCTCAACACCACCGTTAAAGAAGAAGGTGACGTGCGCGTATTTTTCTGTTTCAGAGATGCGCAACTGAGTTTTACCCGCCTTTGATAGCCACTCACCGTAGGTGTTTTCTAGTGATGCTGGTGGAAATGCGCACAGCAGAGGAATGTCGGCGGCGTATTGGGTTAGCATCACAAAGTCAATTGCTGGGAACTTTGCACGTTCAAACCCGTTGAAATCTGGTATGAAGGCACGAGTAATTTCACGTGCACGGTCGGCGCGGTAGTTCATGAAAATCATGGCATCGCCATCTTCAATCGCAGCAGAGTCTTGGCCTTCAGCTTTGATTTCTGTCGCTTTAACAAATTCATCATTTTCTTCACGTGCGTAAGCCGCTTCAAGGCCTGCCACGGCGGAAGCAAAAGTAAATTCTGCTTTGGCTTCAACCAATAGGTCGTAAGCTTTTTGTACGCGTTCCCAGTTGTTATCGCGATCCATGGCGTAGTAACGACCAATCAGTGAGGCGATACGACCTTTACCTAATTTAGAAAATAGGTCTTGGAAGCGTTGCAATGAGGCTTCGGCACTGCGTGGTGGCGTATCACGGCCATCAAGGAAGCAGTGGAGGTAGATTTTCTCAGCGCCACGGGCAGCAGCCATTTCAACGGCAGCGTAGATATGATCTTCATGCGAGTGAACACCACCTGGCGACATTAGCCCCAATAGGTGAACCGCTTTGCCCGCTTTGATGGCTTTATCCATCGCGTTGACTAACACTTCGTTTTGTTGGAATTCACCATCAAGAATTGATTTAGTAATGCGTGTCAGGTCTTGGTAAACAATACGACCAGCACCGATATTGGTGTGACCGACTTCTGAGTTACCCATTTGACCATCCGGTAAACCTACATCCATACCAGAAGCAGAAATCAGAGTGTTTGGGTTGTTTGCAATTAAGCTATCCATGACTGGAGTATGTGCATTGCTGATTGCGTTGTGTGCGTTATCTTCACGGTAACCCCAACCGTCAAGAATTACTAAAGCCATTGGCTTCTTAGCTGACATAGTTATGACCTCGTCAAATTCAAAGTAACTTAAACAGAAATTAGCGTAATTTTACTACACTTTGAAGCGATTGCAGTAGGTTAAGATCAATGATTCTCCCTATCAATGCCTATAAAGGTAGCCTATTGATCAACATCGGTGCCTTTTTAGCGCCATTTAATAAACTAAAATTCCCGTCCCAAGCACGGCAAATAGTGCACCACACCAAGCGAAGCGGTTGGGCCGCTGTTTGGTATACATCCATAAAATAGGCAACAACATGATGGGCGTGGTTGAGGAGAGCAGGGCCACCATACCCACGTTGCCTTCACGCAGTGCGTAGAGAATTAACGTCATTCCGACCGCCATCGCAAGAAAACCGTTGATGGCAGTAATGGTAAAAATGGGCAGCGTAATGGCTTGAGTGGCGCGTGCTAATTTTGCACCAGTAGCCAACAGTAAGCAGTGTGCGGTGAAAGCGGTGAGCATTCGAATCGCGGAAGCGGCGATGGGGTCGATCCCCGTTTGCATCACAGGTTTGGCGATGATCCCACCCAATGCTTGGCATAGAGCCGCGATAAGGCCAAGTGCAATGCCAACCCATACTCGGCCTTTAATTGCTTCCAATGCATTATGATTTTGCCCTCGGCGGCCAAAAAAGATGGCCGTTAGAACGCCTGAAAAGACAAAAGTCGCGCCCACTAGCTCTGCATGGCTCATGCTTTCGCTGAATAAAAAATAGCCGAGAATGGCCGAAAAAACGGCATGGCAGGAAAAGAGTAAACCGGCTTGTCTTGGCCCCATGCGATTTAAACACGCAAACAGCGCCGTATCGCCAATGAATATGCCAATCAACCCCGAATACATCATGGGTGTTACCATCTCGCTGTTTACCGTTGCCCAGCCGCCAGTTGCCAACGCCATGCTCACTAAAATGAGAGAAGTACAGCCCATCCGCCAACGGCTATAAGCAAAGGTTCCTAAATGGCGAGCGGGAGTAACAGACAGTAAACTGGCTACTGCCCAAAGAAACGCGGCAGCAAGCGCGAGCCATTCGTAGCCCATGTAAACATCCTTGAACGAGGGAAGGATCTCAATATGCCTTAAGCGCTAGGGGAAAACAAAGGGAATTTATGGGCTTGCCTCAATGTGATTAAAAGAGGCAAGCCAAGAGGATTTACACTTTGAAGCGGCGAATATCGTTACGCATGGCTTCTGCCGATAAATGCATTTCATGAGCGCTGTGGCTGCTCTGCTGAGTTTGACTAGCAAGGTCATCAGAAGCGTCTTTGATACCTTGTGTATTGCGGCTAATGTCTTCGCTGACGGCTCGTTGCTCTTCAGCGGCACTGGCAATTTGCAAGGCCATATCATTGATCTCGGTAATGGCTTGCGTGATCCGCACTAAACTGTCGTGAGCTTGTTCGGCATAGTCAACACTGTGGTCGGCCAGTTTGGTGCTGGCTTCCATATTCTCGACCGCATGTTGAGTATTGCGCTGCAAGGTTTCAATCATGGTGCGGATCTCTTCCGTTGAGCCATGTGTACGTTGGCTGAGCACGCGAACTTCGTCGGCGACCACAGCAAAACCACGGCCTTGGTCACCTGCGCGGGCCGCTTCAATCGCTGCGTTGAGTGCTAACAGATTGGTTTGTTCGGCAATACTTTGAATGGTGGATAGGATCTGGTTGATACTTTGAGCATTGCTCTCCAACTCTCGGATCACTTTGGCCGCACTATCGACCTGATTGGCTAAGTGAGTAATGGAATCTCGATTCTTTTTGATAACCGCCTGCCCGTCATCACAAGCTGAGGCCGATGCTTGTGACGCGCTAGCGGTCAGTTCGGCATGGCTAGCCACCTCAGCGGCGGTAGCCGACATCTCGTGAATCGCGGTGGCTATTTGGTTGACATCATTTTGTTGGTGCTCAACTCGCATGGAAGCTTGAGCAGAAAGGTCATTGGCATCTTGTGCTTGCTGGGAAAGTTGTTGGCTACGGCTGACGATCCCTTTCAGCATCTCCTGCATTTGACTTAAAAAGAGATTCACTTTCTCGGCCAATTCACCGATTTCATCCATGCGTCGAATGTCGATGCGTTGGGTGAGGTCACCTTCTCCTTGCGCTAATTGCGCTAAAGCGTTCGACAATACCTGCAGTGGTTGCAGTAAGCGGGTTACAACCCAAGTGCTGATGCTGGCGATAATAATGTAGAGTACTAAAGAGGCAATGGCGGTAAAGGTGATCTGCTCAGAAACCGAGGCGTAGGCCATCTCTTTATCCACCACAATGCCCAGTAACCAATCGGTATTTGGTATTTGTGAGACGTAAATTAATTTGTTGCCTTGCTTTGGCCAAACAATAGTATCAACGCGATTCTCTTTAGCTAAGCTGGCCATATGCTGGGAATCTAATTCGTTGTTTAAATTGGTTAAAGGTTTTTGGCTTAAGGCTTCATCTTGATAGGCGACAATATTGTTATTGCCATCAACCAGAAACGCAAAGCCTTGGTTATCGAGTTTAACACTCAGTACCTCTTTAATGAGATTGGTTACGGTTAAATCGGCGGCGAGTACACCTTGTTTTTGACCTTTAAAGGCTTTGGCGAAGCTGACTACGATGCTGCCATCAAAATCTTGGTAGGGTTCGGTAATTATAAGCCCGGATTGTGCCATTGCATCTTTATACCAAGGGCGCGTTCTTGGATCATAATCACTTGGCCAATCTTCGGTTTTATCACCATAAGCGATGGTGCCATCACTGAAGCCAGCATAGACAGAAAGAAAATCACCGCCTTTTTTGGTGACCAGTAGCGCTTGATCTGCGTTGTCATTACTGGCGATAAAAGATTCATTGGCCAACATCATATTGCTACGGATCCCGAGCCAATCACTGATATAACGGCTGGTGGCGAGACTGACATTTTCCATTTCACTATTGATGGCGTGAGTCGTCTCCTGTTGCAGTTGGCTGACGGAGATCCAAGCTTGTACACCACTGACTATCGCAATGATAATGGCGATCGCCACTTGAATTTTAAATTTGATGGTATGTCTCATGGGTTATGCCCCTAGAACGGTTTGACAACAGCGTGTCGATAGCTCAGATCAGGAAAAGATGAATTAACGGCTCCTACGCTTAGTTGCAGCGAAATGATGAAGTCGTTTCATATTTCTTCAGATAAATGAATAACTAAAACAGGCTAATCCTACGAAAATATGATGTTGATTAATATGATCGCGCTCGATTATTGTTCATCTCGTTGATTTGCTTTTACTTAGTTTTAGGCTGGAATGATTCATCTTTGCGACCTGCATTCAGTCTTGACGCTCAATGCAAGTCGCAGTCACCAAAGGTTAGGTTAGTAATAGCGCGGCAGTATAGACAATGCACAAGCCAACAACGCCAATAATCAGACCTGTTTTGGCCATGTCTTTACTCTCAATAAGCCCGGTAGAATAGGCCAGTGAGTTCGGCGGTGTTGAGACAGGTAAAATCATACCCAGTGAGGCAGAAAAGGCGACAACCACTAACAAACTTTGTATACCACCAATACTGGCCAAGCTTTCCATGGATGTGCCAATCGCGGCGGCGATCGGCATGAGTAAGTTAGCGGTCGCGGTATTGGACATGAAGTTTGCCATGATCCAACAAACGAGCGACAGGGTGATGACGACCGAGATAGGCGATAGAGAACTGTAATCAATCGCGTGAGCTAATGCTGAAGCGAGCCCTGTTTTATCTAGCCCAATTCCAATCGCTATCCCGCCAGCCACTAGCCACAAGACGTCCCAGTTGATCTGTTTCAGTTCCTCTTTGCCCATAATGCCGGTGAGTGTAAAAACCGCCAAAGGAATAATAGATACCACATAGGTGTTCATGCCGTGTAGAGAGGTGGTCATCCACAGCACTATGGTGGCGGCAAAAGTAATGTAGACCACGATTGCACGCCAATTTTTTTGGAATGTTCCGTTTAGTTTCAGCACCATCTGTTTTTCTGAAGAGGGAAACAGTTTTTGTAGCAAAAACCAAGCTAACGTGAGCTGAATAATCACAAACGGCAAGCCCATCATCATCCAAGAAAAGAAATCAATGCTATTGCTTCCGGTGAGATATTGCAGCGCGATCGCATTGGGCGGCGTACCGATAGGCGTGGCAATACCACCGGTGTTCGCTGCAATCGGAATGCAGAGCACTAAGGCCTTGATGCCTAAATCCCCTTTTGGAGCTGAAGCGACGATCGGCCCGAGCAGCGCCAGCATCATCACAGTAGTCGCGGTATTGGACATAAACATAGAAAATACCGCAGTGATCAACATTAGCCCCAGCATAATAAAGCGGGGTTGAGTACCAAAAGGTTTGAGTAAAACTCGGGCTAAGTTGTTGTCCAATTCATATTTAGAAGCAGCAATCGCCAGTGCAAAGCCGCCCATGAACAAGATAATAATCGGTGAAGAGAAAGCGCTGAAAATATCGGTGTACTTCATTAACTCGCCGATATCATGCCCAGCGGGTGGCGAACGAAAGAGATGCAAGCCTTTATCTGAAATCATCACCAATTCGAGCGCAATGATCAAAATGGAGGTGGCAAATACAGGAACTGGCTCCAATACCCAAAGCAGAGCAGCCAATAAAAAAATAGCCAGTAATCGATGTTGAATTAAGGTTAAGTCATCAATCGGTATTGCATCAATGGGCATCAGTAAAACACCGATGGGCAGCAAAAAGCAGATCGCAAGCTTTATCAGCATTCCCGTATTCATGGTAGGCATATCACATGACCTTCATTAGGTTAACTTGAAGTAACTAGCGTAAATGATATGTGAATGAAGGTCTTAGACGCGGCTTGAAATTTTGAGTTTTAGCGAAGGAATATGCAGCAGCTTTGTTTTTTATCAATAAAGAAAAAAGCGAAATATCTAGAGGCGTTAGCTCTGAACATGCAGAGCTAACGCATTCGGCAGGGAACATTAAGAGATGGCGATTAACGTTGCTGTGCGTATGGAGTACCCATAACCGTTGTAGCATTGTGTTGCATAGACTCATCAAAGCGAATTTTGTCTTTTGCAAACAGATTGATCACCGTAGAACCTAACTTAAAGCGACCCATCTCTTGTCCTTTTTTCAGTACAACAGAGGTATTGCCTTGGGCTGGATAATCCCAGCGATAAACGGTATTGCCGCGCGGAGGCGTGACGGTACCTGACCAAACTAGCTCAATACTGCCAACAATGGTCGCTCCGACAAGCACTTGTGCCACTGGGCCAAACTCAGTATCAAAAATACACACCACGCGCTCATTGCGAGCAAACAGGTTCGGTACATTTTCGGCGGTTAGTGGGTTAACCGAGAAAAGATCGCCCGGTACATAAATCATTTGACGTAACACGCCATCGCAAGGCATGTGTACGCGGTGGTAGTCGCGAGGTGATAAATAAAGCGTGGCAAATTCGCCATCTTCAAACTCTTGCGCCAGCTTGGCATCACCACCGAGCAATTCTACCGCTGTAAAATGGTGGCCTTTCGCTTGGATCAGCTTGCCATCTTGAATCGGCCCGAATTGACTAACGCAAGCATCGGCCGGATGGGTGATTAAGCTATCACCGTCACTGATTGGCCGAGCATCGGCTTTCAATTCACGAACAAAGAATTCATTGAATGTTTTGAAATGGCTAGGATCTGAATGCAGAGCTTCATCCATGTTGACATTATATTGTTTAATAAACCAACGAATGACTGCAGTGGTTAGACCGCCAGCTTTCGCTGATGCGAGTTTACCCATCAGGCGTGTTAAGCCATGTTGTGGGATCCAGTATTGCAGTCCAACTTTAATTTTATCCATTGTCTCTGATTCCAATGTTAACTGTATGTTCTTCACTTTGGGCGCGAGATGTTACTGAAAAACTCTCACCATGTCAGCAGTTAGTCACCATTGCTTACGGATTATTCGATGGCGACAGATAAAAAATTTATCGATCAAGTCTGCGGACATTTGCCGGGGTAAAACTCGATGCTATTTATAAATCCGCTTTTTTGTTACGCGAATATTGGCGGTTAGCTTTGTTTTCCGACATGCTTTCTAAAATTCGGTGGTAGTTCTCAAAGCGCGTGTTACTAATATCACCTTTTTCCACGGCTTCACGTAGTAAGCAACCCGGATCGTCAGCGTGTTTACAGTCTCTAAACTTACAGCCGCCTAAGAAGGGACGAAATTCGACAAAGGCTTCAGTGATCGCTTCAGCTTCCAAGTGCCATAAACCAAATTCACGCACTCCCGGCGAGTCGATCAAATCACCGCCTGTAGGGATATGATACAAGCGAGCCGCAGTGGTGGTATGTTGACCAAGTCCAGATGCTTGAGAAACTTCACCTTCTTCAATTTCATCTTCCAAATTTGGCATTAATGCGTTCA
This sequence comes from Vibrio sp. 3-2(1), assembly GCF_963887575.1. NCBI lineage: Bacteria > Pseudomonadati > Pseudomonadota > Gammaproteobacteria > Vibrionales > Vibrionaceae > Vibrio > Vibrio sp. 3-2(1). Next base: position 26,450 of record NZ_CAWPGB010000013.1, read on the forward strand.
CTAGGCTGGATTTACCAACGCCAGATTGACCAACAAATATGTTGATCCGTCCGCCAAGTTCCGCTTCTAACTCAGCAATCCCTTCACCGCTTTTTTTGCTGACAAAAAGCACTTTGTAGCCAATGCGTTCGTACACACGTAACGACTCTTGATATTGGTTACGCAATTCATCGCTGAGTAAATCAATCTTATTCAGTACCACTAGCGGCGCAATATTCACGGTTTCTGAAGCGATCAAATAACGGTCGATGATATTGAGTGACAGTTCCGGTAGTACGGATGACACAATGACCATCTGATCAATGTTTGCCGCTACTGGTTTCAAACCGTCGTAATAATCTGGACGAGTCAGAACCGATTTGCGCGGTTCAACCGCTTCGACAACGCCAGAGATACCTGCCATCGATTCGAGTCCAGGTCGCCAAATAACACGATCTCCTGAGACCAGCGTTTCAATGCCTCGGCGTAAATTACAGCGGTGGATGGTGTGAGTCTCTAAATCTTCAACATCGGCATGTTGGCCAAAACGAGTAATCACTAACCCAGTTTTTGCGGTGCCGAGCATGGCTTCATCCCACGAAACTGTGTCCTCTTTTTTGAGTCGTTTACTCTGATTATTACGAACGCGTCGTACTTGACCTTTCGTCAGCTTCTTTTTCTTTGCCACGATTATCTACTTCATGATTATGATACGTTTTGATCCAACGTTGAGATTTTACTCAAAATCATACCGTTTGGATCCAATGTCCAAAGGTATCTTGGGGATCTGAATTTGGGTATAGTACCTTTTTTATCTGCAAACCAATATAGGCAACGTATTTATGTCTTTTAGCGATCAAAACTTGATTTGGGTTGATCTTGAGATGACAGGCTTAGACCCTGAAACTCACAAAATTATCGAGATTGCCACCATTGTGACTGATAGTGAGTTGAACATTTTGGCTGAAGGCCCAGTGTTGGCCGTTCATCAATCAGAAGCTGAATTGGCTAAAATGGATGAATGGTGCACCACAACACATACCAAAAGCGGTTTGGTCGAGCGAGTACGCCATGACTCAGTGACACAACAAGAAGCGGTTGAACAGACCATTACGTTTTTGGAAAAGTGGGTGCCTAAAGGTAAATCTCCGATTTGTGGCAACAGTATTGGGCAAGATCGCCGCTTCCTTTATAAACATATGCCTGAGCTGGAGGCCTACTTCCATTACCGTTATGTGGATGTCAGTACGCTAAAAGAGCTGACTCGCCGTTGGAAGCCAGAAGTATTGGATGGCTTTTCTAAGCAAGGTAGCCACCTGGCTTTAGATGATATTCGTGAGTCTATTGCTGAGCTTCAGTACTACCGTAAGACCATATTCAGTATTTAATTTTCAGAACGGCATTTTTTGCTGATGGCGTGTTAACCAGTTTTTGTGATTAATACGCCATATTTGCGTTCTTTTTCGTCAAAAAAAAAAAAAAAAGATTTTTTGCCAGTAAGGGCTTGCATCATAAGAAAATGCTCTTATAATTCGCAGCCCTGAACAACGGAAACGTTGTGAATGCGACACTAGCTCAGTTGGTAGAGCGCAACCTTGCCAAGGTTGAGGTCACGAGTTCGAACCTCGTGTGTCGCTCCAAACTCTCTTGTTAGAGAGTATAAGTTTTCATCGTACTTAACGGTGACACAATACGGACGCGGGGTGGAGCAGCTTGGTAGCTCGTCGGGCTCATAACCCGAAGGTCGTTGGTTCAAATCCAGCCCCCGCAACCAAATTCAGATTAAGCGTAAATACGATTAATCATTGCGACACTAGCTCAGTTGGTAGAGCGCAACCTTGCCAAGGTTGAGGTCACGAGTTCGAACCTCGTGTGTCGCTCCAAATTCTTTTCGAAGAAAAGAATAGCGCCGCACAAC
>NZ_CAWPGB010000014.1:0-20861 GCF_963887575.1 Vibrio sp. 3-2(1)
ATTCACAGAGAAACTTTGTTGATAAATATGCTTTTAGGGCATGCGGCTGATGGATAATCGCGCTGCTATATAGTGCTTGTTCTAATAAATGTTGAAATGTCATTTTTCCTCCATGAAACTAACGCCCAATTAAGGTGTGAAGCACGCGACCACGAGACTCAATTTGACTACCGTAACCACTGAACTAAACCCAAACTAAAAATGCCAAGCGTGCTGAATCACTCTTTAATTGTTTGTTATAACCCTTTTCACCCAACCTACTAATGCCCGAATATTTAGAGTGATAAATCCGAGACTTGGCTTTAGCTCAATAATATCGTCGCTCTTATTATTAAGCTCTTTAATCTCACGAGTAACGTCAGGAATAGAAACTCGACTCATATATGACACAACATTTTTAATATGCTCAATATCATTACTTAGCTCAAAGCTAATTAATGAAACGAAAGATCGGAAATCTGGTGAAATATCAAGATCGATTAATTTTTTTGTTGCCGTTTGTATTTCAATATCAGTGTACTGCTTCCGACTCCCACCAACCAATAATCTAGACCAAATCAAGTCTAACACATTCTGAGTGACTTCTGATGAACGATGGTAATCCGGAGGTAATAAAACATACTCGATAAAATGACCTTTAGGCAAAATCTCTTTTATTGATTGCAGGGCAATTAGAATACGCTGAGAAGCTGATAAGTTTTGATAGACTTCATCATCGCCAACATAACGTAAGCAGTAATCTATATCTTCATAGCTATCTATTTCCTCTAACTTGTGAGATTCATAAAGCTCATGCCGAAACCAACATTCTTTGTTATCCATAACTGAATACGGTCCAAATATTGATAATTCACCATCGTTTGTAATAAATGTTTTTATTCCTTTACATCGATATAGATAAGCTGATTTATTTGCTGGCTTTCCATATGTGATATCAAATAACATTACACCTTTGTAATCAAAGTACTCCGTTTTTACGACGGGGGCTTCAGCTTCCATATCATATGTAGCCAATTCTAATACTGGCTCAAAAAGCTTCGATTCATTTTCTTTCAAGTAAGCAGTGAAAGCCCTAAACGCTTCCACTATCTCATCACAATCCTCATTTTCCTTAACTAGGACATCTGCGATCGTTTTTGCCAATTCTTCTTTTGTCATGTTTTACCCTAGGGTTATAACGCCCGCTTAAGGGGCAGCCAACGCTACTACCAAATTACCGCATAACACCATAATCACAAAAACCAACGCATAGTAAAAATGCCACGCGTTGGCTGTCCCTCTTGAAGCGTTTGTTAGTTTTTGTGCTGCAACAAGAACTGCTCTAACATTTTACCAACCAATTCCGGAGATTCTTGATGCGACGAATGTCCTGTCAATGGGATATTCGCAAAACTACAACCTGTAATTTTCGACTTCAAAGCCGCTGCCTCATCCAACGAAAACAAGAAGTCATTATCACCTCGCATTACTAATGTCGGGCAACTAATTTTTTCAACTAATTTATGTGGATAACCAGATTCTGTTGTATCAAGCCAGACTGCTTTCACAGCGTCTACGAGTTTAGGGAAATCCGGTTTAGGATTTGACGCCTCATATAAAGCAACATCATCGGCAAACCTTGATGACCAAAATTCAGCCGTCAAACCACTTAGTAATTCAACCGATGGATCATCTGCCTCTAATCGCCACTGCGAGCCAAGTGTCACCAAACAAGATACCTTTTCCGGCTCTTGTATTGCTAACCGATAACCTACGATACCACCGTCACTAAAACCAAAAATGGAATATTTATCGATACCCAAATAGCTCAGAACATGCTGAACGTCTTGCTGATATTGCATGTAATTAAGTGGACGTTCACCTAAAAGGGACTTCCCGTGACCACGGAAATCTATACTTATCAATTGATAGTCAGCAGCAACATATTTATGAATTGAACTTAACTCATTCAATGAACCAAGACCGCCATGAAGCATCAATAAGGGTTCGCCATCATGATTACCTGAAAGCTCGTAATAAATCTCGGAGCCACTAACACTTACATACCCATTTTTATTTTTCATTTTATCGACCAACTACGTTTGTATTGATTTGACCTGAAAAAACTAACGCCCAATTAAGGGGTGAACAACGCTACCACCCTACCTAAAGCATTGTGCAATAAACACTAAGTTTGAAGTAGAAGCAAAAATGCCAAGCGTTGTGAATCCCTCTTAAATTGATTGTTAAGTGCCTTTTGCAACTAGATCTCTTTTTTCAACCGCTTTCAAAGCTCCTTGTGGCAACTTACCGTACAACTCAGCGACTTTTTTGGGGCGAGAAATACGGTCTTCAACGATAAAATTGATCATTTCAAATAGGCTATGGGCAATTTCAGGGTTATCTGTTAATTCTATTTCGCCAGGGTGAACTCCATTGTTGCCAATAACACGGCAATAATCCAAAGCTTGCTGCACTTCTACTGGCAACCCCTTTTTAACTAAAGAGCCGATATCTTCATTGATATTCTTACCTTTTTCCCCAAGCTCAGACATTAATTTTTGTGCACATAACCTTAATAAGGCAGCGGCTGCTCTAGGAGAGCGAGCAACAATATCGCGAGCTTCATCATATTCAGTATTACAAGACTCAGGCAAATCTAGATGAGCAGGTGGTACAGGTGCTTCCGAAGGAACAATCATGCGATCGTTATACCAAAATGACTTTTCATTACAATGTGAGCAACTGCTAAAAGAAAAATCTGTCTTGTAGGTACTTCTATAGTCACTCCACTTGAGGGTTGTCCAGCTTTGCTGTGCGAACACTCCACATAGAATACAGTGGAACTTTTCTTCATTAAAAGTTGGAGGATAATATTTACTCATAATCTTTTTGATACTCCTTGTTGCAGAACATGCAGGCACTTAACGCCCGCCTAAGGGGGTGGCAACGCATAACAACCAAACTCAAACACAACAACCATAACCACTACGGCTCATTGGGACTGGAAACGCCACGCGTTGACAGTCCCTCTTGAGGCGTTTGTTAGCCGTTGCCCACCGTATCTAAGATGAACTCAGCCCTATCTCCGACTGAAACCTTTGGAACTTCAATCAGTTCATAACCAAACCTTTCATAGGCTTTCACCATTTCATGGTATGTCGCAACAGCCTCATTAAAATCTTGCTTACGCTCGATGTCATTTTCATAGATCGTTTCCCACGGTGGAAAAATGAATACTTTTCTGTGATAGGTTAGCTCGTGGCAACTTCTTAATAAGATCTCTGAAATAGCTATTTGTTCAAGCTGACTGTACCCATAAGAATCAATAATGCTTCGATCAAAAAAAGTCAAAACTGAGTTGTCGTGCACTTTGTAATTGTTGAGTTCTTCAAGAACCATTGCATCACGGAATGCGACTTTATCTTTCCAAGGTAAAGCTGCTCCATCACGCTCAGTTTGCATTTGAATGACTTTACGACCGACTTCTATAGCACTTGGATACCCCAATTGCTCTAAAAATTTAATCACCGAAGTTTTTCCTGAACCTGGACCACCAGTAAAAACTACCCGATTGTTCATGAAACCTCCTAAAACGGCTAACGCCCGGCTAAGGGGTTGACAACGCACTGCCGAACTTAAAAAACACACCGTAAACACTGAATTTCAATTTTATACTAAAGCCGCCACGCGTTGGCAATCCCTCTTGAGCCGCTTGTTAGCTGCTGCACTTTAGCCGGAGATTGACTACCCAACGGCCTAATTTAAAACACATTATTATTTTCAAGCGACAAAGTAAAACGGACAACTGAGAAACTAAAACCTAATCCACGAAACGCACTTGGCAAAGAAGAAATAACCGAGAAACTGACGAGCTTCTAGGACTTAAATTTACAAAGAATTCTTTCGAAGAAGCCAACAACCAAGTGCGCGAAATCAACTTAAGCGCGAAAGAGCTTCAAAACCAAAGAAGCCACACCAAAGAAATAAACAAACACACCACTTCCCGTAAACAGACTTCGGTTAGTTCAACCGCTTCACGAACAGTGCCACTGGCGAGATACGCGGAAAAGTGCTGACTTTCAGGTGTAAAGCTAGAGCCTCAGACTAAGAAAAATAAACGCTTAATTTTATGGTTTTTCTTAACCTCAGCTAACGCCCGCCTAAGGGGCTGGCAACGCATAACACCAAACTCAAACACAACAACCGTAACCACCGCGGCTCAATGGGACTGGAAACGCCACGCGTTGACAGTCCCTCTTGAGGCGTTTGTTATACGCCTATTTCAGTACACCCGATTGAACTGCGTCATTGAGCCTAGACTCGACTTCTCGCCACAACAAATTACTACCTTTGGAAATGCGTTCGCCATTAAAAGCAAAAACTTTTTCTTTGGGTATATTGTGTTTTTTCCAGCCATGACCTTCACCATGAATGTTGTGAAGTAAAGGTGGAACTCGGTCGATTGCCTTAGCAAAGCTTGCTTCGGGGCTTACACCTTCTTCAAACTCTTCCCAAAGATTAGAAAACTCTTCTCGGCTTGCTTCAGGTAAAAGTTGAAATAACTTCTGTATGCACGACCTTTCTAGTTGTTTGTTTTCTTCTGTTTCAGCAGAGTAAATAACCGTATCACCTGCCTCAATTTCACCCAAGTCATGGATGAGTAGCATTTTCATGACACGAACAATATCAACTGGTTCATTAGCAAAATCTTTGAGTAAAAGAGCACTCAGGCAAACATGCCAGCTATGTTCTGCTGAGTTCTCATATCTATCTAACCCTACAGGTTTAGTTTGTCGTTCTATCGATTTAAGCTTCTCGACCTCTACCATAAAGTCGATTATTCCCTTAATTTCTTCCACGCTAAGTCCTTTTTGATGCTCAATATTTGATTGGCGTATAACGCCCGGCTAAGGGGTTGACAACGCATAGCCGAACTCAAAAAACACACCGTATCACTGAACTTCAATTTTGCACTAAAACCGCCAAGCGTTGGCAATCCCTCTTGAGCCGTTTGTTATACAAAATTAGCTTCGAACTTATTACACTTAATTTCAGTTTCTCGCGACAAAACTTTTGCGATTTCAGACGGTTCATAGAAATGCTTTGTATTAAAGCGTACCAATGGGTGATGTCCATCTAGGACTTCATTTACATACTGATCGCGTTCCTGCCTTTTTTTCCAATTATGCGTAGAATCATCGAGTTCGATAACTGCTAGAATTTTTGTGGTCTTATCCGTTATGACAAAGTCCATTCGCTTTGCCCACGTTCGAGAATTATGCTTAAAATTAACAGGTTTAACCAAAGCCATTAGTGATACTTGGCTATGAATTACATACTCCGAAGGAAGAGCTTTTTGTAATGCAAAATAGAGTTTCCGCTCATTTTCAGTTGCTAAATGGCTTTGCTTTTTATGCTCAATTTTTACATTAGATGGAATAGGTACGTCAGTTAATTCAAATTTAGCTTTACGCTTGCTCGCAGTTTGATTTGGCGAATCCCATGAAGCTGGCTTCGGCGTATTATTTCCTTTAAGTTTCCATACAATGTAGCCAAACGCTACGATGATAATTATTTCAAACATCTACGCCTATTTCTCCTTTTTGTATAACGCCCGCTTAAGGGGCAGCCAACGCTACTACCAACTTACCGCATAACACCGTAATCACAAAAACCAACGCATAGTAAAAATGCCGCGCGTTGGCTGTCCCTCTTGAAGCGTTTGTTAGCTGTATTAAATACCATTATGATTTATACAATCCATATCTAAGGTTTGAAAAATCCGGCTTTTCTATATTCTTTCCATATAAATAGTCAATCAATTCCAGTGCATGATGGACACTTGATAATTTTGAACTGATAACGGCGTCACTTTCTTTGATTACATCAAGATTATTTTTAATGGCTTTTCTTGAGAAATTATGAAGATTATATATACCAAGCATAAATTCATCTAATACTACATGTAAATCCATGTCGCAACCATATTCTAATTTTATCCTTCTCTTTAAAGATTTCTTTGAAGCTGGTAATAGACTTATTAATTCATCTCTATAAATCGGAATATGGAATGATACATTTACGGATTTTTCGTCACTCTTCACACTTACGCTTTGGACACTACCATTAATTACCAAGTCTCGATGTTGAGATACATTCCTAAGTTCAATCCCAACGAAGAAGCCAAGATTTTTTTCTTTTTCACTCTCTTTGAATTTCTTAGCAAGCTCTAAATCACAAGAATTCCCAGTCACATCAAAGATATAACATGATTTTTCAGAAAATCTATTCTCAGGCAAATAAAACTTATCAACATACAACTTTCCGAAATTCAAGAAATTGAATAACAACCTATTTAAATGGCTGTTATCTTCGTGGTTTTTTATATGCATATCAGATAAATAGAACCCATTCTGAGCAGAAAAGGCCAATACTCTTTTATATAAATTAACCTTAAAATCAAGATAAGATTCAACTACTTGATCATACAACTTCTCATATCGTAAAACGCTATTTAGTTTTATTAACTCATCTACGGGAGAATCTATCACCCCGTCAGATTGAATAGTATCAAACTTAATTTCATACATATCTCTTTGTTCCTAAAAATAGAGGACTGCTTATACAGCTAACGCCCGGCTAAGGGGTTGACAACGCACCACCGAACTCAAAAAACACACTGTAAACACTAAACTTCAATTTTGCACTAAAGCCGCCACGCGTTGACAATCCCTCTTGAGCCGTTTGTTATGTGAATTTTTAGTAGTTACCAAAAATGTCACGCCTGCGAACAGTTTGGATTGTAGTTTTATATGTAGAATCTCGATAACCACTATCACACTTATGACAAGACCAATAGCCATTTTTAGCAGGAGAAAGAACTCGAACTAAAGAGCCATCACTGTCGTAGCAACACTGGCAGTATGGGCCAATCTTTTGATTATCTTCTTCAACTATAAAATAAAATGCTTCTTCCCAAACAACACTAGCTTGCTTTGATTTTTCTTGCTGCAAACCACGGATTATTTCATCTTTTTCTAATAGCAACTCTTTGAAATTTGCAACTTCTACTTTCGTATCTGCAAGCGCATTTATGAGCTCTGCCAACTTTAGCTTTGTTTCAGCATCTTCCAAAGTTGAACCTGAATTTTTAATCCAAGTAGCAATTTCTGTTGCACTTTTCAGTCCCGCCAATGCGGTTGTAATTGAAGATATGTCCATTTTTCGCTCCATTCACATAACGCCCGGCTAAGGGGTTGACAACGCACCGCCGAACTTAAAAAACACACTTAAACACTGAACTGCAATTTTGCACTTAAAGTCGCCACGCGTTGGCAATCCCTCTTGAGCCGTTTGTTATGCAAATTCAATGAGATAAACTGAATTTACACGACCAAAAGCCACAATTGCAATGGTTGAGTGATTCAAGAACCACCCCAAACAAGAACGGTGATAAATGAGCCGCCAAAACAAAGTCCACCGTTCAACAACAAACCAAGCTTTTGAATGAGACAAACTCAACAAGCAAGACTTTCAGCAAATGCAAAATGCTCGATAAACTTACCCTTTCCACACTTTGCGCACTCTGAATTGCCAACAAACCAGCACAAAAACTTATTGAGGCAAACAAAGAACTTTGCCTGTTTTACGGCTTGAGTGAACCAAGAATTTTAGGATAAAAATGCTCATTTGCCGACAACACAAAACGAATGGCCGGAGAAACCTAAAAAGATTGAACCCCTAAATTTACCTGAGTTGCATAACGCCCGGCTAAGGGGTTGACAACGCACCGCCGAACTTAAAAAAACACACTGTAAACACTGAACTTCAATTTTGCACTAAAGTCGCCAAGCGTTGGCAATCCCTCTTGAGCCGTTTGTTATGCAAATTCAATGAGATAAACCGAATTTATACAACCAAAAGCCACGATTGCAATGGTTGAGTGATTCAAGAATCAACCCAAGCAAGAACTGTGATAAATAAGCCGCCAAAACAAAGTCCACCTTTCAACAACAAACCAAGCTTTTGAATGAGACAAACTCAACAAGCAAGACTTTCAGCAAGTAGAAAGGCTCGATAAACTTTCACTTTCCACACTTTGCGCACGCTGAATTGCCAAGAAACCAGCACCAAAACTGATTGAGGCAAACAAAGAAGTTTGTCTGTTTTACGGCTTGAGTGAACCACGAATTTTAGGGTAAAAATGCTCATTTGCCGACAACTCAAAACGAATGGCCGGAGAAACCTAAAAAGATTGAACCCCTAAATTTACCTTAGTTGCATAACGCCCGGCTAAGGGGTTGACAACGCACCGCCGAACTCAAAAAACACACCTTAAACACTGAACTTCAATTTTGCACTAAAGCCGCCACGCGTTGGCAATCCCTCTTGAGCCGTTTGTTAGGCCAACCAATTGACACCGACACTTTCACAACCAAAGAACGAGCTTTTTTGTAAACTTGAAACAAACTAACCGATTCATTTATAAACCAAAACCCTAAATCAGCAAAGAAACCAACAAATTCAAATTGAGCGATTTGGAAGAAAAGTGACGAGCGTAGCATGCTCGGCGGACGTTTGGATGCTGAAGGTTATTTTGCCGCTAAACTCACAGCGCTAAACAACCCAACACGATCAAGAAACAACAAATATGTGATGACGATTTATTGTTTAAGTCCAGCCATGAGAACATGGAATTCGCCGTTCAATTCAAACCCGATTTAGCTGATAAAAACTCACTTTGCCTAACGCTCGGCTAAGGGGTTGACAACGCATAGCCGAACTCAAAAAACACACCGTAAACACTGAACTTCAATTTTGCACTAAAGTCGCCACGCGTTGGCAATCCCTCTTGAGCCGTTTGTTAGGCCAACTGATTGACAACGACACTTTAAAAACCAAAGAACAAGCTTTTTTGTAAACTTAAAACTAGCTAACCGATTCATTTATAAACCAAAATGCCAACTCAGCAAAGAAACAAAAAACTCAAATTGAGCGATTTGGAAGAAAAGTGACGAGCGTAGCATGCTCGGCGGACGTTTGGATGCTGAAGGTTATTTTGCCGCTAAACTCACAACGAAAAGCAACCCAACGCGATCAAGAAACAACAAATATGTGATGATTATTTATTGCTTAAATTAAGCCACAAAACATGGCATTTACCGTTCAATTCAAACTCGATTTAGCTGATAAAAACTCACCTTGCCTAACGCCCAATTAAGTAGTGAGCAACGCAATACAAAAGCTACCGCATTGCGCCGTAAACACAAAACTCACTGCAAACCAAAATTGCCACGCGTTGCGAATCTGCTTGAATTGTTTGTTATATGTAAAACCCAAAACTAAAAGTAAGCTGGCATTGAACCATCAAAGTCAAAAGCATCCCTTGAGGCGTACATACAATCAGTACCCTTAACACTAACAAAACCAAGTCTGCTGTAGAACTTGTGGTTAATGTCACTATGTAAAAATACGGTTTTACAGTTGTGATTAGAAAACAATTCAATTTTCACAAGATTAACCAGATTAGAAGCATAACCTCGTCCACGAAGACTATTAGGTGTAGCGACAGAACCTATGCCAGCACAATCCTCTTTGAGACCAAACATATTCTTATAAACGATGAGTGACGATAAAATTTGCTCGTTGTCGATTAATACATACCAAGTTCCAGCTTGATACTTTTTGCTATGATGACAGCCAACCAGATACTCTTCATAGGCAAGATCGTCACCCCACACATCGAAGCCCATAGAGTAAATAGCATCTAGCTCATGATGCTTAGCTTTTCTTGCGAACACCCTTGTAACTCCCCAAATTGACCAAGACATATAACGCCCGGTTAAGGGGTTGACAACGCACCACTTAACTCAAAAAACACGCCGTAAACGCTGAATTTCAATTTTGAACTAAAGTCGCCATGCGTTAGCAATCCCTCTTTAACCGTTTGTTATGCTTATTTTTTGAGCTTCACAACTTCACCACTCAATGCAACTCCAGCCATTACGGCTCCAGCACCACATTGAAAAGTATCGTTGCTTGAAGTGAGGTTATTTTTGTAATTTGATTTGATATTAACTACTGCATTTCCACCCTCTTTTATCGCTCTGTCTTTAAGAGCAATCATGGCGGAAAGAAAAACCCAGTTGCACGCTTCTTCATCTGTTTTATTGAAAGCGTTCGTTTTTTTACTGGTTTTAAATTCACCTAATTCTTTGAGAACTTTGCCGTAACTCTGCTCGCCAAAGTAAAATGAAACTTCAGTGCCTAATTTAGATTTAGCCACTTCAGAGCTCATTGCCTTTGTAATCGAATAATTACCCACATCATCTCTAGCAAAAGTGTTAGATGAGAAGAAAGCCAGTGATGAAAGAGCTAGAATTGTTAATTTTTTCATTGTGATAAATTCCAAAATAGTTTGATTGTAACTAGAGCATAACGCCCGGTTAAGGGGCTGACAACGCAAAACACTGAACCTAAAATAACAACCATAATCACAAAGGCCGATTTGAACTAAAACCGCCACGCGTTGGCAGTCCCTCTTGAACCGTTTGTTATGTGCGTAAGTTAATATCATATTTGAAGCAGAAACTTGCGACTAAATGCACCTTTTTGCTTATTCTCACTTTACAACATTCTCAAATTTAATACCTTGCTCTTGGTTACATTCAACTTTACGCAAGGAGACAATATGGGTATCAAAACAGGTCCTAAGAGAAAGAACGAAGATGGAACGCCTGATAAACGACAGCGTGTCACTGAGGAAAATAAGAAAAAACACCCAAAACTCAAAGAACACAAACACGAAAAAGGTGATTAACCAAATCAAAGCAGTTTCAATAGAAGCTGCTTTTTCTATCCAGCAAGCACATAACGCCCTCTTTAACCGTTTGTTATGTGAAAAAAATCGACGTAATTTAACCACTGATTAACTGTAATACACCAATTACGATACCAATAACTGCCAATAGCAGTCCGACTTTTGTCACTGTATCCGCTGACTTATCGAGCGTTTCCATTGTGTGCGTAACTTGTGAGGCTAGCCGAGTTTGAAGTATCGCGGAAGCTGCCTCTCGTTTGTTTATAGCGTTATCAGCTCCTTGAATAAGAGAGCCGGACTTTTTCCAGTGTAGAATAGCTCCGGCAATAGCTGATTCATTTGCATTCTCAAATTTTCTTATCCATTCAGATTTTGGTTCTGTGGGCATATCAATAAGCTCTTGAATATCTCGCTCTAAATTCCTCACTAGAATCTCCAATATTTTTCACATAACGCCCGGTTAAGGGGCTGACAACGCAAAACACTGAACCTAAAATATTAACCGTAATCACACATGCCGATTTGAACAAAAACCGCCACGCGTTGGCAGTCCCTCTTAAACCGTTTGTTATGATTCATCTTGCTACCTTCGTAGCGCCACGCTACAATTATTAAAAATTTAAATGAAGGAGCACATTATGTCTACCGCTAGCATACGCCTTGATCAAGACCTCGTAGATAAAGCCGCTATCATGGCCAAAGCATTGAATCGCACTACACCAAAACAAATTGAACACTGGGCTAAAATTGGGGAAATGATGGAAGATAACCCAAATTTACCTTATGAATTTGTTCGACAAGCCATTATAGCTAAAGCTGAAAAAGAAGCCGGAAAACTTGAGGCATACAACTTTGGCTAATATTACACAGGTTCTTCAAACACCATCATTCAAAAAAACCGTTAAAAAACTCCACCAAAATCAGAAAGTGGATCTCGACAATGCGGTCAAAGCACTTATCGAGGATCCGCTTTTAGGCGAGCAGAAAAAAGGAGATTTGTCCTTTCTCCGTGTTTATAAATTCAAAATGGTTAAGCAACTCACTCTTCTTGGCTATAGCTATCAAGATGGGACGGTAACTCTTGAACTCATCGCCCTAGGCGCGCATGAAAATTTTTACCGAGATATCAAGATGTTTTACTGAATCCGGGTGAATCATAACGCCCGGCTAAGGGGTTGACAACGCACCGCCGAACTTAAAAAACACACTGTAAACACTGAACTGCAATTTTGCACTAAAACCGCCACGCGTTGGCAATCCCTCTTGAGCCGTTTGTTAGCTGCTGCACTTTAGCCGGAGATTTACTACCCAACGACCTAATTTAAAACACATTATTGCTTTCAAACGACAAAGTAAAACGGACAATTTAGAAACTAAAACCTAATCCACGAAACGCACTTGGCAAAGAAGAAATAACCGAGAAACTGACGAGCTTCTAGGACTTAAATTTACAAAGAATTCTTTCGAAGAAGCCAACAACCAAGTGCGCGAAATCAACTTAAGCGCGAAAGAGCCTCAAAACCAAAGAAGCCACACCAAAGAAATAAACAAACACACCACTTCCCGTAAACAGACTTCGGTTAGTTCAAGCACTTGACGAACAGTGCCACTGGCGAGATACATGGAAAAGTGCTGACTTTCAGGTGTAAAGCTAGAGCCTCAGACTAAGAAAAATAAGCGCTTAATTTTACGGTTTTTCTTAACCTCAGCTAACGCCCGGCTAAGGGGTTGACAACGCACCACCGAACTTAAAAAACACACCGTAAACACTGAACTTCAATTTTGAACTAAAGCCGCCAAGCGTTGACAATCCCTCTTGAGCCGTTTGTTAGCTGCTGCACTTTAGCCGGAGATTTACGACCCAACGGCCTAATTTAAAACACATTATTGCTTTCAAGCGGCAAAGTAAAACGGACAACTGAGAAACTAAAACCTAACCCACGAAACGTACTTGGCAAAGAAGAAATAACAGGAAAACTTGACGATCTTCTAGGACCTAAATTTACAAAGAATTATGTCGAAGAAGCCAACAACCAAGTGCGCGAAATCCATTTAAGCTCGACAAAACTTCAAAACCAAAGAAGCCGCACCAAAGAAATAAACAAACACACCACTTCCCGTAAGAAGACTTCGGTTAGTTCAACCGCTTCACGAACAGTGCCACTGGCGAGATACATGGAAAAGTGCTGACTTTCAGGTGTAAAGCTAGAGCCTCAGACTAAGAAAAATAAACACGTAATTTGATGATTTTTCTTAACCTCAGCTAACGCCCAATTAAGGGGTGAGCAACGCTACCCCCCAACCTAACGCATTGTACCGTAAACACTAAAATTGAAGTAGAAACAAAAATACCAAGCGTTGGGAATCCCTCTTAAATTGTTTGTTAGTTTAACTTCAAACAAATCGCACGATTTAATTAAATTGAACATTTCGCACAAACAATTATACTCTTACGAGTATCCCAAGTTTGGAGCATTAACATGCATACATTAACAGCAAACGACGCTAAACGTAATTTTGGCGAACTACTTCTAAGTGCTCAACGAGAGCCAGTTAAAATCAGCAAAAATAGCAAAGATGCTGTCGTTGTTATGTCCATTCAAGATTACGAAGAGCTTGAAGCAATGAAAGCTGATTACATTAAACATTGCTTTGAGACTGCAAAAGAAGATCTCTCGCAAGGTAATGTAGTTGATGGCGAAACATTCTTGAAGAGCCTGTAACCTAAAGTATGAAAACGAACAAATATAAGCTAAGTAAATTGGCGCAAAGCCATTTGCGTAAAATTAAAAGCTACACCGTTACAAACTTTTCTGAGTCACAATGGAATCACTACAGAGACAACCTACTAACTGCTTTTCAAATGCTTGCTGACAATCCAGCAGTAGGCAGAAGCTGTGATGAATTATACCCAAGTGGCTTCTACTTTCCTGTTGGCAAGCACACTGCCTACTTTACCAAAGAAGATGGCTTTATTCTGATCGTTGCCGTTCTTGGTCAATCGCAGTTACCCCAAAATCATTTGAAATAATATCCACACCCTAGCAATTACAGTTAGGGTGCTGAACTTGATTGTTAAACTAACGCCCGCTTAAGGGGCAGCCAACGCTACTACCAACTTACCGCATAACACCGTAACCACCGAAACCAACGCATAGTAAAAATGCCACGCGTTGGCTGTCCCTCTTGAAGCGTTTGTTATGCTACCTTTTTGCCATTGGATGGCTTGGATTCAATTGAAGAAGATCCCACAAGTTTCCATACAAGTATTCAAACACTGCTACCGTTCCATAGTCTTCTTCTGTTGGCTCGCGGACGAAGTTAATACCAATCGATTTCATACGCTTAAAGTCACGCCAGAAATCATCGGTATTTAGGAACAGGAATACTCGACCGCCTGCTTGATTTCCAATGAAATCATGCTGCTCTGGCTTCGAGGCTCTGGCAAGTAACAACGTAACACCATGAGAATTTGGTGGAGCCACAACCACCCAACGTTTGTCTTGTTCAGGTTGATGAGTATCTTCAATAAGTTCAAATTTGAGTTTGTTTACATAAAAATCAATGGCTTCATCATAATCTTTTACAACTAAAGCAATATGGACAATGTTCTGTTTCATAGTATTCCTTATTGAAGATTTCGACTGGTAGCATAACGCCGCGTTAAGGGGTAGCCAACGCTACTACCAACTTTCCGCATAACACTGTAACCACAAAAACCAACGCATAGTAAAAATGCCACGCGTTGGCTGTCCCTCTTGAACGCTTTGTTATAAGCAAATAACACCTTGATTTAATTGATGTTCAACTGTTCAGAACTAGACAAAACCCATGCACTATTATGAGCTTCAAAACCAAATTTCGGATAATAACCTTGCGCTTTCGGCGCTGACAGTAAAACCAATTTACAGCTTGGGCTCAACTCTTCTTTAGTCACTAAGATCAGATATTTACCTATACCATTGGATTGAACGCTTTCATCAACGGCTAAATCAGACAGATAGCAACAATAGTGAAAATCTGTCACTGAGCGAGCCACACCTACAAGTTGATCGTTCAGCCATGCGGTCACAATTAAATTAGAGTTGTCGAGCATACCCTGAATAGTTGACTCATTATCCAAAGGACGACGCTCACCCAATGAAGTTTTCTTCAGTAAACTCACGAATTGTTCAACTGAGATTGGATGGTTTACTTTGTACTCGATTTCCATTTTTCATCCTCTGGGGCTGAATTTGCTTATAACGCCCGGCTAAGGGGTTGACAACGCACCGCCGAACTTAAAAAACACACTGTAAACACTGAACTTCAATTTAGTACTAAAGTCGCCACGCGTTGGCAATCCCTCTTGAGCCGTTTGTTATGCAAATTCAATGAGATAAACTGACTTTACTCGTTCAAAAGCCACGATTGCAATGGTTGAGTGATTCAAGAACCAACCCAAGCAAGAGCCGTGATAAATAAGCCGCCAAAACAAAGCCCACCTTTCTGCAACAAACTAAGCTTTTGTGCCAGGAAAACTCAACGAGCGAAAACTTCAGCAAGTGCAAAATGCTCGATTAACTTGCCTTTTCCACACTTTGCACCCGCTAAATTCACAACAAACCAGCACCAAAACTCATTGAGGCAAACAAAGAACCTTGCCTGTTTTACGGTTTGAGTTAGTCACAAATTTGAAGGTGAAAATGCTCATTTGCCGACAGCTCGAAACGAATGGCCGGAGAAATTCCAAAAGATTGAATCCCTGAATTTACCTGAGTTGCATAACGCCCGGCTAAGGGGTTGACAACGCACCGCCGAACTTAAAAAACACACTGTAAACACTGAACTTCAATTTTGCACTAAAGTCGCCACGCGTTGGCAATCCCTCTTGAGCCGTTTGTTATGCAAATTCAATGAGATAAACTGAATTTACACGACCAAAAGCCACAATTGCAATGGTTGAGTAATTCAAGAACCAGCCCAAGTAGGAGCCGTGATAAATAAGCCGCCAAAACAAAGTTCACCTTTCAGCAACAAACCAAGCTTTTGAATGAGACAAACCCAACGAGCGAAAATTTCAGCAAGTGCAAAATGCTCGATAAACTTGCCCTTTCCACACTTTGCGAACGCTGATTTGACAACAAGCCAGCGCCAAAACTGATTGAGGCAAACAAAGATATTTGCCTGTTTTACGGTTTGAGTTAGCCACGAATTTGAGGGTAAAAAAGCTCATTTGCCGATAACACAAAACGAATGGCCGGAGAAATCCCAAAAGATTGAACCCCTAAATTTACCTGAGTTGCATAACGCCCGGTTAAGGGGTTGACAACGCACCACCGAACTCAAAAAACACACTGTAAACACTTAACTTCAATTTTGCATTAAAATCGACGAGCGTTGGCAATCCCTCTTTAACCGTTTGTTAGGCCAACCGATTGACACTGACACTTTCAAAACTAAAGAACGAGCTTTTTTTGTAAATTTTAAAACAACTAACCGATTCATTTATAAATCAAAACTCTAAATCAGCAAAGAAACAAAAAAACTCAAATTGAGCGGTTTGGAAGAAAAGTGACGAGCGTAGCATGCTCGGCGGACGTTTGGATGCTGAAGGTTATTTTGCCGCTGAATTCACAACGCTAAACAACCCAACGCGATCAAGAAATAGCAAATATGTGATAACGATTTATTGCTTAACTTAAGCCTGAGAGCATGGGATTTACCGTTCAATTAAAACTCGTTTTAGCTGATAAAAGCTCACCTTGCCTAACGCCCGGCTAAGGGGTTGACAACGCACCGCCGAACTCAAAAAACACACCGTAAACACTGAACTTCAATTTTGCACTAAAGTCGCCACGCGTTGGCAATCCCTCTTGAGCCGTTTGTTAGCCTTATGACGTCAAAGATTGTGTCGATACAGCTGTAATCTTGACACCAAAACTAGAAATACTCGGCAATGTTGCATTGTGATGTACTCGGATTTGCTCACCTGACAAATGAGATTTGCTTTGAGTTGTGTGAGCATCTGATATCAAATCCACCGAGTAACCTAAACCAGCAGCTCGTCGCGTAGTTGTATCTACACAAAACTCTGTGGCGTAGCCGCAGATATAAAGATGCTCAATACAGAGTTCTTGCAGCAACGACTCCAAGTTTGTTCGTAAAAACGAATCTGGCGTTGTTTTGCGTATAAAATGGTCACTACTTTCAATGTGTAATGATGACTGTAATTGCCAACCTTCACTGCCATATTCGATTGGCGTCCCAGTTTGCTCATGTTGGATAAAGATGACTGAGATATCCTTTTGGCGCGCCCAATCTGTGACTTTATTGATGCGAGTTAAAACCTCATTTCTTTCAAACGGTTGAGGTGTTGGGTCAAACAAAATATTCTGCACATCAATAACAAGAACTGCTGATTTCATAGAATCTCCTTTTGAATAAGGCTAACGCCCGGCTAAGGGGTTGACAACGCATTGCCGAACTCAAAAAAACACACTGTCAACTCTGAACTTCAATTTTGCACCAAAGCCGCCACGCGTTGACAATCCCTCTTGAGCCGTTTGTTAGGCAAATTCAATGAGATAAACTGACTTTACACGACCAAAAGCCACAATTGCAATGGTTGAGTGATTCAAGAACCAACCCAAGTAGGAGCCGAGATAAATAAGCCGCCAAAACAAAGTCCACCTTTCAACAACAAACCAAGCTTTTGAGTCAGAAAAACTCAACGAGCTAAAACTTCAGCAAGTGCAAAATGCTCGATAAACTTGCCCTTTCCACACTTTGCGCCCACAAGATTCACAACACGCCAACGCTAAAACTAATTGAGGCAAACAAAGAACCTTGCCTGTTTTACGGTTTGAGTGAACCACGAATCTGAGGGTAAAAGTGCTCATTTTCCGACAACACAAAACGAATGGCCGGAGAAACCTCAAAAGATTGAACCTAAATTTACCTGAGTTGCATAACGCCCGCTTAAGGGGCAGCCAACGCTACTACCAACTTTCCGCATAACACCGTAACCACAAAAATCAACGCATGGTAAAAATGCCGCGCGTTGGATGTCCCTCTTGAAGCGTTTGTTATATTTTTTTTGACGGATGCAGATAATGTTTATTTATGTATTTCGTATAGTACTGTGACAAAGTTAAGCTTGTTTGATACATTTCATAAATTGAATCTGACCAAGACTCCATATCTGTATTAGCCCAATGACTCAAATTCTCTAACTGAGGAACCAGCAAAGAAAAACTTGAATTTCGAATTTGATTTAATATTTTCACAAGTCCTGTATCTACATACGGCAAATATCTCATAGTTTCATCAATGCCTTTTATAGAAAAAGCCCAATGATTTGCGCACTTGAAACCAAAGTCTCTTTCTACAAAATTGGGAGTACCTTGGGCACCTTGAAATTTATTAGTAACCAAATTGGGATTAAATGATTTACACGCCTTTTTCAAATCTGATTTTGTAAAATCTGTTAAATCGAACTTTTCGCTACTAACTTGATTGATATCACGAACGATTGAGTAAATTCTTTCTATAGTTTGAACTACATGCCCTTCTAATTCAGGAGCGAGATCCAATTTCTTTTGTCGATCGGGAATGTACACCACAATGACGTAAAAAATACAACTAACAAAAACCCCAATCGACACATTGAAAATAATTCCGTTTCCAGAAATTGAGTTTACAAACACTTTTTCCCAAACAGTCCCTGCGAACAAGCTTACTAATGGATCAGTAGATGTAATTAATATGAGCAGAGATGATGCAAGTAAAGCTACTACAAACAAGTATAACGATAAATTTCTCATAACCACCTTTGAAAATATAACGCCCAATTAAGGTGTGAAGCACGCAATGACCAAGCTACTGCATGGTACTTCAACACCAAAACCAACGCATGGCAAAAATGCCACGCGTGCTGAATCACTCTTAAATTGTTTGTTATAAAGCACTTTCACTTAACTTTTTGATATCTTTTGTAAGTTGGTCAGGTGTCTCTGACACAATTTCAACCTCTTTCAAACTCAAACGGTTGGAAATATCGTTATACCTTAGCTCAAACTCATTAAGTATTTGCTTCCAAGTTTTTACGATAATTCTGTAGTTACCTGTTTTTTGGACAAGGCCTGGCTCTCCATGAATTTTGTTTGATTCTAGATCTGAGCGTAAGTCTGCAGCGGTAATTTTACTATCTGAAATTTCATTACCAATAAGCACAAAGTCCCAAAGAGAGTTTTCATCTTGGAACTGAGGCTCGTTTGCAATGACATTTTTATATGTTTTAATTTGCTGTAACTCTTTATCACCAAGCTTGATACTAGGACGCTTTAGCTCGATAACGACATGGTGGAAGTATTTTTTATCATCATCACCAACCCGAAAGCCTTTTTGTGCAATAAATAAGTCCATTTCCTTATTTTTGTCAGGGTGAACAATCGGCTCTTTGTCGTAGTAATTATCTTTCTTGTGAAATTCTAGGAGATTTCTCAAAGCCTGTTCAAATTTATCTTCTTCTGACGTAAGTAAATGATATTTCTCACCAAACAACCATAAGTTAGATTCAATACATTTCTGTATGTGAGGCACTTCTAAGGCAAAACGTTGATGTTGGTATATTAGCGATTTGAAATTTTGAATTATATCAAGGCGATCTCTTATATGTTCAACTGTCTTAGTTATATTTTCTAGTGATGTTCTTTGCAGTAAGTTCGAAATTCTGCACATATCATCTTCTGTCAACGATACGACACCATCCAATACATCAAACAGTTCAGAGAGTCGGTTAGACTGAACAATTCGATCAAGTAATTTGATTAGGATCTTCTTTTGTGATTTATTTAACTGCTTAGAAAACACTGATGGTTCTGCTTCATATATAGTCTTGATAGTCGAGATAAGTTGTTTTCGATGAAATTCATTTAGAACAACATTGTCTCCCTTCATTTCAGGAAATACACCTTCAGCAAGGTATTGCTCAATAAGCAAGTCAGCAGCACTATTGCGAAAATTGATGTACTCTTGCCTTAAGCGACTTTTGGCGTTAGCCAAAATTTGAACAAACACATCTGATTCTGTGTGTTTATCTCCTGAGAGGAGGTCAGCATTGCCTCCAAAGTCATCAAACCAATCAGATCTTACGTAAGCGGAACAGAAGAACCCTTTCAGATTTAGTTCTGATAGTTCTTTATGGACAATATCTTGAGTAGAGTTGATAAAGTAAATAAGCGACCTCTCACTGTTCTGCTTCGAATCCCATATAACAGAGTTCAAATTAAACACTGAGTCTTCGATAGTTTCTATAGCTGAAACACAATGATAGCTCGAATGTTCTAGAGGTAAATCATTGATCATGATATCTAGCTTTTCATTTGATACCAACAACCATGAAAATTCATTTTTTAAGTATGGAACGACGACATCGTTAAAGTAGTTGAAGTCAATTCCCGTTATATGTTGGAAGGTGACAGTTGTACCTTTATTCTGTGTATATGCGGTAGCCTCTGGCTCATACTGACTTAAACGCCCAGAATCTATTGTGAACTTGAATGCCTTTTTGCCGTCATACGTATTCCAAGTAGCTTGTTCACAGAACTTGATAAAACTGAAGCGCCCTCGACCTTTCTTACCACGGGTAGTTGGCTTGGAAACATTTTTCTTTTTCGAATCCAAGAATAAATCCAAAGTGTTTTCTAGATCATCGATATCAATACCATCGCCATTATCTGAGATAGTTATTGATGCAAGTCCCTGCATCGGATTGACTTCTGTCTTAATAGCAACCTTTGTCGCATTCGCATCAAACCCATTCCAAATATATTCACACAAAGCTTGTTCTGGCTTTAAGCCAGTGAGTTGGCTCTTGATGCTATGATCTGTTGTTTTTAAATACCTAGCTTTCATATTGTCTGCTCCTTTCGCAGATTCTAATTTGCTTTATAACGCCCGCTTAAGGGGCAGACAACGCTACTACCAACTTTCCGCATAACACCGTAATCACAAAAGCCAACGCATAAAAAAATGCCACGCGTTGGCTGTCCCTCTTGAAGCGTTTGTTAGTTTCATT
>NZ_CAWPGB010000015.1:0-19354 GCF_963887575.1 Vibrio sp. 3-2(1)
GAGGTCACGAGTTCGAACCTCGTGTGTCGCTCCAAATTCTTTTCGAAGAAAAGAATAGCGCCGCACAACCTAGTTAAGGTTGAGGTCACGCCTCTTTGTTTAAAGAAAGTGAACCTCGTGTGTCGCTACAAATTCTCTTGTTAGAGAGTGTAAGTTTTCATCGTACTTAACGGTGACACAATACGGACGCGGGGTGGAGCAGCTTGGTAGCTCGTCGGGCTCATAACCCGAAGGTCGTCGGTTCAAATCCGGCCCCCGCAACCAAATTCAGATTAAGCGTGAATGCGATTAATCATTGCGACACTAGCTCAGTTGGTAGAGCGCAATCTTACCAAGGTTGAGGTAACGGTTATGTGTCGCTCCAGCTTCTTTCAGAGTACTCTCTGAACTCAAACCAGTATTTGGTTTATGCTCTTTCTTTAATGCTGTGAAGCATAACTCCCTAAAATAAAAATAATCTGCAGTTCTAAGCGGATTTATTGCCGTCTTGATAACTTACGTGCTGAATTTCAATACACAGGTTAGTCTCTGTAGAATCTGGCTTTTCGTCGCTATTTATTCTTATTCATTAACAGAGTTATCCACAAAAATTAATTGTGGATAAGTTGGTGTATAACGTGTTTTTAGTGAAGTGCTGGTAAGTGTCAGTGAAAGATCTTTTAATGCGGCTCTGTTCTCTAATCTTGCTGTCTTTCTGTGTAACTAATTGTTTTTAAATTGATTTTTGTTATTTTGTCACCATTGTGTCAACTAACTGTATGATCATTAATATCAAGATCTTTGATCCTTGTCATTAATTGCTGATGTGGCTAACTTTTCTTAATTATAGAAAACAGTGTCGTGTTTAAAATTTTGTCCACAAATTGGTATTTTGAGATACATATCAAAGTCTGTGTTCATTAGTTATGCAATTACCTCATTTTTTACGCATCACGCGGTAACCCTTTCTCGACAATTCGAATTAAGCGCTGCTGCTTCTTATTGCTAGAGCATGCACTCGCTGGCTCCGATGATTTTCGTTTTTGTTCTACTAGCGCCCAATGTATATGTTCGTCTAATAAATCAGACAAGCCTAACCTCGTGTTTAGCGCTGCGATAATGCGTTGTGAATATGGCGCGTTTCCTAAAGCGATGGAAAGATTACGCAACCATTGCTGGTGGCCAATTCGGCGAATAGCCGAACCTTCCATATAACGTAAGAAGGTGGCCTCATCCCAAGCAAACAGTTCAACTAAGTCTGGTTCATCCAGTGCTTGACGGCGATGAAAATCATTTTGTTGAGTGAGGTCGGAAAAGCGATTCCAAGGGCAGACCAACTGGCAATCATCACAGCCGTAAATGCGGTTACCCATTGCCTTGCGAAACTCTTCAGCAATTACGCCATCATATTCTATGGTGAGGTAAGAGATGCATCGGCGAGCATCAACAACACCGTCTTCTACGATGGCTTGTGTAGGGCATGAGGTGATGCAGGCTGTGCATTTGCCACATTGATTACTGCTTGGTGTATCGACCGGCAGCGGCAAATCAATCAGTAGTTCACCAAGAAAAAACCAAGAACCACTCTCTTTATCAAGGATAAGCGAATGCTTGCCAGTCCAACCAAGCCCAGCTTTTTGTGCTAAAGGCCGCTCTAGTATTGGGGCGGAGTCCACAAAAGGGCGATAACCGAGTGCCCCCACTTCTTGTTCAATCTTTTCGCCGAGTTTTTTGAGCTGGTTGCGTACCAGTTTATGGTAGTCACGCCCTAGAGCGTAGCGGCTGATATAAGCGTAATTGGGATTATTCAAATCACTGGCAAACCGAGCATCTGGGGGTAAGTAATTCATGCGTGCGCTGATCACGCGGACGGTGCCGGGAAGGAGTTCATGTGGCCTAGCTCGCATCATGCCATGGCGCGCCATCCAGTCCATTTCACCGTGAAATCCAGCATCCAACCATTTCTGCAAAGGCTCTTCGTGCTCACTGAGATCGATATCGCAGATCCCGACCTTTTCGAAGCCAAGTTCACGTGCCCAGATTTTAATTTTGTCTGCCAGTACTTGGTAGTCCATTATCGATGAGCTCGTTGCAAAAAGGGGCGAGGATCTTAACGGATCCTTTATTGAGGATCTAGGAAATGATCGTCTGTGATGTGGATTAAACTGACATAAAAATCGAGTTTTTTCCTTTTACTTACAGAAGAGAGCTTGTCTCTCAATTCCAACCCAGTTTACTATTCGAGTTCTTTTGATTTTTATATAGTCAATTTTCGACACTTGAGAGCGGTAATTCATGAGTACTAAGATCTTTACCTTAAAAGACGAACAGCAAACGGTAAAATTAGGCGCAGCTTTGGCTAAGCGATGCTCTGCGCAAACCACGCTTTATTTGCATGGTGATCTCGGTGCTGGAAAAACAACCTTCAGCCGTGGCTTCATCCGCGCATTAGGTCATGTTGGCAACGTCAAGAGCCCGACTTATACCTTAGTTGAACCTTATCAACTAGCCGATTGGCAAGTATACCATTTTGATCTTTATCGCTTGGCCGATCCGGAAGAGTTGGAATTTATGGGTATTCGTGACTATTTCACACCGGATGCGATCTGCCTTGTTGAGTGGCCAGAAAAAGGCAGCGGTCTACTTCCAACCGCAGATATTGATGTTGAGCTACGCTACGATGGCGAACAAAGGCAAGCTTTTCTGAGTGCAAACAGCCCCTATGGATCCTCATTGCTGAGTCAGTTGGAGTTATGTTGAACATCATCCATTTGTTACGAACGATAACTCTATCGCTTGCGGTTTGGGGCTGTGCTTTATTTACTTCAACGACGCACGCGAATGCATTAGAAGGCGTGCGCGTTTGGCCTTCTCCAGATGAAACTCGAGTGGTTATCGATCTCAAAACTGAAGCGGATTATAGCTATTTCACTTTAAGCAGCCCCGAGCGTTTGGTGGTTGATTTAAAAAACACCACGCTTAATACAAAATTGCCGCTTAAAGTCGCGGATAGTCCTGTTCTCAAGCAAATTCGTAATAGCTCGCCTCCGGAGAAAGGGACGTATCGCTTGGTGTTTGAGTTACAGCGCAAAGTGAACCCTCAGCCATTTAAACTTGCGCCAACGCCGGGTGGTCAGTATGGGCATCGTTTGGTGGTTGATTTGCCCCACAATTTGGATAGCGACAAAGCGACAGTAAAACCTGCTAGCCAAACTAAAGTGAGCCGCGACGCTTCACAGTTATTAGGGACAGAAGATATCGTGGTGGCTATTGATGCTGGTCATGGCGGAGAAGATCCCGGCTCGATTGGCCCGACCAAAAAATATGAAAAAAATGCCACCTTAAGTATCTCCAAGAAGATCGCAGATCAAATTAACGCCGTTCCAGGAATGAAGGCGGTCATGACACGCAGTGGCGATTACTTTGTCAATCTCAATAAACGTTCTGAAATTGCGCGCCGTAATAAGTCACACCTACTCGTCTCCATTCACGCCGATGCGTTTCATACCCCGCAACCCAGGGGGGGCTCGGTGTTTGTGTTAAATACCAAGCGTGCGAATACGGAAATTGCTCGCTGGGTTGAGAATCACGAACAGCAATCAGAACTGTTAGGTGGTGCTGGTGAAGTGCTGGCAAAAAACAATAGCGATCGAAACGTTAGCCAAACCTTGCTGGACTTGCAATTTAGCCACTCGCAAAAAGAGGGTTACAAGGTGGCAACTCATCTGCTAGGCGAAATGGGAAAAGTAGCCCATTTACATAAAGCAGAGCCAGTCAACGCAAGTTTGGCGGTACTTAAGTCGCCCGATATTCCTTCGGTGTTGGTTGAAACGGGTTTTATTTCTAACCCTACCGAGGAACAATTGCTATTTCAGCGCTCGCATCAAGATAAATTGGCTCGCGCATTGGCAACCGCTATCGTCAAGTATTTTGAAGAAAACCCACCCGAGGGCACTCTGTTTGCTAATCGTGGTAAGACGCAAAAGCACAAAGTGCAGCGTGGGGAATCACTCTCGGTTATCGCTAATAAATATGGCACCTCGACTCAAGCATTAATCGCAACCAACAAACTAAAAAATGCCAATTTGTCGATTGGTCAAATCTTAACGATTCCGGCTACGTTAGCTCCGATTCGCGTTCCTGTGGTCAGCAACCCAGTAGAAACGGAAATTGTTACGCATGTGGTGAAATCTGGCGAGTATTTGGGCAAGATAGCGAGCACGTATAAAGTGAGTGTGGATGCGATTAAACGCGAGAATAACTTGCGTTCAGACACCTTAACGCTGGGGCAGAAACTGAAGATAACGGTGAGTTTGAAGGATAAGCCGCTGCGTAAGCATAAAGTTGAAAAAGGCGAGTTTTTGAGCAAAATTGCCAGCCAATATCAAGTGAGTCTGAATAGTATTCGCCAAGTAAACCAACTTCGGTCTGATCAGCTCGCCATAGGGCAAGTGTTGATCATTCCCAATAAGTAATAATCATGATGACGATTAAGATTCTACCCGCACGTCTTGCTAACCAAATTGCCGCAGGTGAAGTGGTTGAAAGGCCGGCTTCTGTCGTTAAAGAGCTGGTGGAGAATAGCTTGGATTCGGGCGCCTCTCGTATCGATATCGATATCGAAAAGGGAGGTACGAAGCTTATTCGTGTGCGCGATAACGGGCAAGGGATAGTAAAAGAGGAATTGGCGCTCGCTTTAAGCCGCCATGCAACTTCTAAAATTCACACCTTAGATGATTTAGAGGCGATTGTCAGCTTAGGTTTTCGTGGAGAAGCGCTTGCGAGTATTAGCTCAGTCTCTCGGCTTACATTGACGTCTCGTCCAGCCACGCAAGAACAGGCTTGGGCAGCATACAGTGAAGGTCGAGATATGGCGGTTAAGTTGCAGCCAACCGCACACCCGATTGGAACGTCTGTCGAAGTGCTCGATCTGTTCTTTAATACGCCCGCTCGGCGCAAATTTTTACGCACAGAGAAAACAGAATTTACTCACATTGATGAGCTACTAAAACGCATTGCTTTGAGCCGGTTTGATGTCACCATCAATGTGCGCCATAACGGCAAGATGGTACGTCAATATCGAGCGGCTAAAACGGCCGCTCAAGAGGAAAAAAGAATCGCGGCTGTGTGTGGCAACGCTTTTGTTCGCCATATGCTGAACATTGAGTTGGAACATCAAGGGCTTCGCTTGCATGGTTGGATAACGACTCCAGAAGGTGCGCGCCAGCAGAGTGATTTGCAATACTGCTATGTTAATGGGCGGATGATGCGTGACAAGCTGATTAATCATGCTATCCGGCAAAGTTATGAAACCAGCCTGAGAGGCGATCAGTTCGCCACTTATGTACTCTTCATTGAGCTCGATCCCCATCAAGTGGATGTGAATGTCCATCCCGCGAAACATGAGGTGCGTTTCCATCAAGCGCGATTAGTGCATGATTTTATCTATCAAGCACTCAGTAGTGCACTGGCTGAAAGCAAACACATTGAAAAGCCGCAGCTCAAACCATCGGCTTTTCATCAGCCCGATGCGGAGACTGTGGATCGCATTGAGAATGACACTGCAATTGCTAGTGTGTGCCAAGAAACTGAGGGGCATAACACCGTTCCAGAGCAAGTGTGGCAAGCGATTGACAACACTCCCGCTTATCCACGAAAAGCTGAGCGAGAAAGTACAACCGCGCACGGCATAGCTGAAACGCCAAAGCGTAGCCATTGGCAGCAAAACGGCTCTCCATCTTCTTCTCGGGCGAAAGCTGAGCGCCAGCCAACGGGCTCACCTTTGAGCGGGGAAGTGAAGCTCTATCAAGAGCTGATGGCAACTCAACCGCCAGCTTCAGCAGTCGAACTTTCTCCTATCGCACATCAAGATCAAGGTGAAATGCTGCAGCTCGAACAGTTGGGTAAAGCTATTGCGGTAATCAAAGGGCAGTACCTGTTAATGGGGTCCAAACAGGGCGTCGTATTGCTTTCTCTTATCAAAGGAGCATGGCTGAAAACTCGCGGCCAGTTGCATACCGAACAAGGCGGCTTGAAAAGCCAACCCTTACTCGTGCCGCTCTCCATCAAGCTCTCAGCACAAGAACATCAAGCGTTAGCGCATTGCCAGCCGATGTTGAATACGCTAGGGATTGAGCTTAAAGAACGTCATGGTTCAAGCATCATGGTGATGGGCGTACCTCAACCGTTGAGGCAACAAAACCTGCAAAACTTAATCCCAGATCTGCTATCTTACGTGTCCGCTAATTTTACGGCTGATGATGAACCTATTACGGTGGATCTTGTTGCCGATTGGCTGGCTGAACACATCACTGTGGTGAAAAGTGACTACACTTTGTCTGAAGCCATCCAAATGATTTCGGAACTTGAACAGCTTTGGCAAGGGCAGCTTCCTCTTCATGATGCGAGTTTTGTCCGCCCCGTTGATTTTTCCACCACCATAGCGGCCTTGTTGGCATAACGAATTAAAAGAATGATGAATCAAACACAACCATTGGCTCTGTTTTTAATGGGCCCGACCGCATCAGGTAAAACAGATTTGGCGATTCGTTTGCGCCAAAAATACCCAGTGGAAATCATCAGTGTCGACTCGGCGCTGATCTACAAAGGCATGGATATTGGCACCGCCAAACCTAATGCGCATGAACTGGCACTCGCACCTCATCGTCTGATCGATATTTTGGATCCAAGTGAAGCCTATTCGGCGGCGGATTTTCGTCGCGATGCATTACTTGCAATGCATGATATTACCGCGCAAGGTAAAATTCCTCTGCTCGTTGGGGGAACTATGTTGTATTACAAGGCTCTACTTGAAGGGCTTTCACCACTTCCTGCGGCTAACCCTGAGATACGGCAACAAATTGAGCAAGAGGCTTTGGAGCATGGTTGGGGTCAGTTACACGATCAATTACAAACGATTGATCCGGTTTCGGCGGCAAGAATTCATCCCAATGATCCACAAAGATTGTCACGAGCATTGGAAGTTTACCGAATTTCAGGTAAAACTCTTACAGAGTTAACTCAAACGAAAGGTGAAAGCCTGCCATTTCGAGTTAAGCAGTTTGCTATAGCTCCCAAGGAAAGGGCTGAGCTCCACCGTCGAATCGAACTCAGGTTTGAAAAGATGATCGAAGCTGGATTTGAAGAAGAAATGAAAGCACTTTATGCTCGAAATGATCTTCATCCGGATTTGCCATCGATTCGCTGTGTTGGTTATCGACAGATGTGGGACTATTTGGATGGGAATTGTACGTTAGAGGAAGCGGTATATCGTGGAATCTGTGCAACCCGTCAATTGGCCAAGCGTCAGATCACCTGGTTACGCAGCTGGGATGATTTAACTTGGTTAGATAGCGAAAACATTGATCATGCAGTAGAAACTCTCTCAAATGCCATAGCATCTGATGGAGTTAGCTGTGTATAATGTGATCGCTTTTGCGTGATGTACCCTGTAAAGGATCCGTTACTTGATATTTGGCATTATCGCCGTCATAACAAGTAGCAACGGGGTTTTTATTCATTTAGCTCAGATGCAAAGGCCGCACCAATAATGCAGTGCACCACTAGCTAAATAACTACAACAAAATACAAATAAGGAAAATAAAATGGCTAAGGGGCAATCTCTACAAGACCCATTCTTAAATGCACTACGTCGTGAGCGCATTCCAGTATCCATCTACCTTGTGAACGGAATTAAGCTTCAAGGTCAGATTGAATCCTTTGATCAATTTGTGATCTTACTGAAAAACACAGTCAATCAAATGGTGTATAAGCATGCGATTTCAACGGTTGTTCCTGCACGTGCAGTGAGCCACCATACTGCTGAGCCACGCACTGGGTCTGATCGTCCATCAGACAAATCAGAAGAGTAATTCTCTGATTAGTATTATTTACTTACAAAGGAGTTGGTTGCTTGTTTGACCGTTACGAAGCCGGTGAGCGAGCGGTACTTGTTCATATCAACTTCACGCAAAAGGGTGAGTGGGATGATCTCAGCGAGTGTGAAATGCTGGTTTCTTCTGCTGGAGTGTCGACACTGCAAATTATTACTGGCAGCCGTCAAACTCCACACCCTAAATATTATGTCGGTGAGGGTAAAGCCCAAGAGATAGCGCATGCGGTTCAACTTGTTGAAGCGGATGTGGTGATCTTCAACCACGCCCTTTCTCCTGCCCAAGAACGTAATCTTGAACAACTATGCCAATGTCGAGTGATTGACCGTACTGGCCTCATCCTCGATATTTTTGCCCAACGAGCACGAACCCATGAAGGGAAGTTGCAAGTAGAGCTGGCACAATTGCGCCACATCTCTACGCGATTAATTCGTGGTTGGACGCACCTTGAGCGACAAAAAGGCGGTATAGGCTTACGTGGACCTGGTGAAACGCAGCTAGAAACCGACAGACGTTTATTGCGTGAACGTATTAAAGCGATATTACGCCGCTTAGAGAAGGTCGCTAAGCAGCGAGAACAAGGACGCCGAGCTCGAAATCGAGCTGAGATTCCCACCATATCGCTAGTGGGTTATACCAATGCGGGGAAATCAACGTTATTTAATCGCATTACTGAAGCTGGGGTTTATGCAGCCGATCAACTGTTTGCAACCCTAGATCCTACCTTGCGGAAAATCGAATTGGCGGACGTTGGTACTGCCGTTCTCGCTGACACCGTAGGATTTATTCGTCATCTGCCGCACGATTTAGTTGCAGCATTTAAAGCCACGTTACAAGAAACTCAAGAAGCTGACATTTTGTTACATGTTGTTGATGCCAGTGATGAGCGTTTTCGTGAGAATATCAAAGCCGTCCATGATGTATTAGAAGAGATTGACGCCCATGAGGTGCCAACGCTTGTCGTCATGAACAAGATCGATAATCTAGAAGGCCAACAACCTCGCATCGAAAAAGATGATGAGGGAATACCGAGAACCGTGTGGTTATCAGCCATGGATGGACAAGGTATTGATCTGCTTTTCGAAGCATTGACAGAGCGATTAGCGAGTCAAGTCATTCAATATCAATTGTGTATTCCACCACTGCACCAAGGTCGCATTCGTAGTGCATTTTCACAAATGAAATGTATTCAACAAGAAGAATATGATCCAGATGGTAATTTGTTGATTAACATTCGTATGCAGCAAGTTGATTGGTTTAGACTAGAAAAAAGAGAAGAAGCAGTTTTGCGTGACTTTATAGTTACTTAAAGGACTGCTACAGTATAACGTCATATCAAATGATGGAGCTTTCTAATGGCGTGGAATGAGCCCGGTAATAACAACGGCAACAATGGCCGCGATAATGACCCTTGGGGTAATAATCGTGGTGACAAAAATAAAGGTGGCCGTGATCAAGGACCGCCAGATTTGGATGAGGTTTTCAATAAACTGAGCCAGAAACTGGGCGGACGATTTGGTAAGAAAGGCGGTAAAGGCCCTTCATTCTCTGGTGGTAGCGCAATTGGCTTTGGAGTCATTGCAGCAATCGCAGTTGCGGTGTGGTTCTTTTCTGGTTTCTATACGATTGGTGAAGCTGAGCGTGGCGTCGTGCTGCGTTTAGGTAAGTATGATCGCATCGTTGATCCAGGTTTGAACTGGCGTCCTCGCTTTGTTGATGAAGTGACGGCCGTTAACGTACAAGCGATTCGCTCACTACGTGCATCGGGTTTGATGCTAACCAAAGATGAAAACGTGGTCACTGTTGGCATGGATGTACAATATCGCGTGTCTGATCCATACAAGTACTTGTATCGTGTGACTAATGCTGACGATAGCTTACGCCAAGCAACTGACTCAGCATTACGTGCCGTGGTTGGTGATTCTTTGATGGACAGTATCTTAACCAGTGGCCGTCAGCAAATTCGTCAAAGTACCCAAACGACCTTGAATCAAATCATTGATAGCTATGATATGGGCTTAATGATTGTCGATGTCAACTTCCAGTCGGCTCGTCCGCCAGAGCAAGTGAAAGATGCGTTCGATGATGCGATTGCGGCGCGAGAAGATGAAGAGCGTTTCATTCGTGAATCTGAAGCGTATAAGAACGAAATTCTGCCTAAAGCAACAGGCCGAGCAGAACGTTTGAAGAAAGAAGCGCAAGGTTATACAGAACGCACGATTAACGAAGCATTGGGTCAAGTGGCACAGTTTGAAAAACTGCTCCCTGAGTATCAAGCCGCGCCAGATGTGACACGTAATCGTCTCTACCTAGATACTATGGAAGAGGTGTATTCAAACACATCTAAAGTGCTAATTGATTCAGAATCCAGTGGCAATATGCTTTATCTACCGTTGGATCGAATTACAGGCCAAGACAGTAAGAATGACACCAAACGTCAAGATAAATCATCATCAACCTATGATCAGATAGAGCTTGATTCACCAACCAGCAGTGATACAGGTAATACACCGTCTCGCTCTAGCAATACACGTCAAGGGAGATACTAGTAATGCGTAAGTTAATGATCCCAGTATTAGTGATTGCACTGGTATTGATGTTGATGTCGCTGTTTGTGATTCCTGAAGG
Organism: Vibrio sp. 3-2(1); assembly: GCF_963887575.1. NCBI lineage: Bacteria > Pseudomonadati > Pseudomonadota > Gammaproteobacteria > Vibrionales > Vibrionaceae > Vibrio > Vibrio sp. 3-2(1). The sequence goes on from NZ_CAWPGB010000015.1 coordinate 10,500, forward strand.
TGAGCGCGGTATTGTTGTCCGTTTCGGTCGTATTCTGAAAGATAACAATGAAATTGCTCGAATCTACGAACCGGGTTTGCATTTTAAAATGCCACTGTTTGATCGAGTAAGAACGTTAGATGCGCGCATCCAAACAATGGATGGCCGCTCTGACCGTTTCGTGACTTCAGAGAAAAAAGATGTGATCATCGATACCTATGTCAAATGGCGTATTGAAGACTTTGGTCAATACTACTTGGCAACGGGTGGTGGCAATGCATTGACGGCACAAGCACTGTTAGAGCGTAAAGTGACAGACATTCTTCGTTCTGAAATCGGTTCTCGTGAAATCAAACAAATTGTTTCAGGCCCACGTAATAAAGATGTCTTGCCGGAAAGTGCTGATGATGAAGTCGTCACGACTGAGGCTGCGAAACAAGCATTGGAAATCGATGGTCAGCGTGACCAAGTGATGGAAAATGTGTTGGAAGATACGCGTAAAGGCGCACTTAAAGATTTAGGCGTGAGAGTGGTTGATTTCCGTATTAAGAAAATCAACCTCCCAGATGAGATCAGTGAGTCTATCTATCGTCGTATGCGTGCTGAACGTGAGTCAGTAGCTCGTAAACACCGTTCTCAAGGTCGTGAAAAAGCCGAAGTCATTCGTGCTCAAGCTGAACTTGAAGTGGCGACTATCTTAGCGGAAGCGGATAAAACGGCTCGCGTAACTCGCGGTGATGCTGATGCTAAAGCAGCGAAGATTTACTCAGATGTGTACAGTAAAGATCCTGAGTTTTACGGGTTCTTACGTTCGCTGAAAGCCTATGAGAAATCATTTAGCGAGAAGAGTGATATCTTGGTGCTTGATCCTAAGAGTGATTTCTTCAAGTACATGAATAACACCAAAGGTTTGACAACGAAATAATTGACCGTTGTTTATTCAAAGGCTCCTTCAGGGAGCCTTTGTCGTTTATTGGCTTTAAGAGAGAAGGCACTATGTCGAATTCAATCTGGCTTGCTGTGGGGCTGGTGTTAATTGCAGAAGGTATTGGACCGTTAATCGCCCCTAATGGCTGGAGAAAGATGGTGGCAGAGCTCAGCCAGCAGCCCGATCATCAACTGCGCCGCATCGGTGGTTGTCTCGTCGTTGCTGGGGGCATCATTGCTTACTACTTCGCACGATAGTGATGCACAATAGCGCGGTAACCGATTTATTATGATCAGTTTATCACTATCAGTATCATCACTATCAATAGTGAGGTGGTGGAGTCTCTTCTGATGGATCCGCTAAATGTGAGGCATCCATATTTTTGACTTTACCAGCCACATATTTCATTTGGTCTTGCATTTTCGTTAGCATGAGCTGCTGTGTTGATAATGCTTGATTGAGTTCATCAATGGTTTGTTCTTGGAAAGCAAGTTGGCATTCCAAGTCACTAACACGCTGTTCTAATTGCTGAATATACTTATCGTTCATAACTAATCGTCGAGTTTCCAAGCTTGAGCAATACCTGCAGAGCTTCCGGTAATAATTCGTTGCTGATGATCAAAGGCCGCATCATACACCACCGCAGTGGGTGGGCGAGCATCTTTTAGCGGTTCTACTTCGAATCCTTGCTGTTTTTTACCACTTTGAGTATCCCAAACCGCGACTTGGCTTGAAGGATTCCCTGTCACAAGCAACCTGCCATCATCGGAAAAACGCGCCGTAGAGAAAATCAATTGTCGTGAAAAACTGCGCAATTTCGCCTGTTCCTTACCCGAGGAGAGATCCCAAATAATGGATTGATTACCACCATCGGAGGTAAAGGCTAATTTTCCCTCTCGCTGCAGCGCTACTCGATTCACCCGCTGCTCATGTTCAAACGATCGTAAAATTTGCCCACTTTGCGTATCCCAAAGGTAGGCAAAATAATCATTACCTCCCGTCAGAGCAAAGCGGCCATTGGGCGATAGGGCGACAGAATTCACTTTTTCTCGATGAGCAAGGAACTCTAGTCGACGTCCAGTGACTAAATCGACGTAAATCGCTTTACCATTGGATAAACCGAGTAGAACTTGTTTTCCGTTATTGGCAATGTCAATGTCTCGGATCAGCCCATCGGAGATGGACCACAAACCTTGAGCTTGTGTCCAACCTAAGTCCCATACGGCAAAGTTAATTTGGCTAGCGGTCACGGCAAAACGGCCATTATCGGAGAGTCGAATATGAGAAACGGTATTGGCTTGTGGGTCTTGAGGTCCCAATTCGGCTAAGGTTTTGTTTTGTTCAAGATCCCATAGAACGAGTTGTCTTTGTTTGGAATAGAGTAGCGCAAAACGACCATCGCGGCTTAAACCGAAACTGGTCGAACCGTTTGGTTCTATATCCCAACGTTGTACATCGCTGTTAGAGAAAAAACAGCCATTTAACATCAAGATGACAATGCAACCTAGGATTGAATGAGAAATTATTCGCATCAAGTCTAATTATCCGCTTTGAGTGTAAAGACAATCTATCAACATATCGCTATATTGGTACAACTCTGTTTAGCGCACCAGTTTTTCACTGAAATTTGTGCGTAATAACAAAAGGTTTGCCTACAAATTGGAGAAATAAATGAAATCATTGTTTAAAGTGTCACTGCTTGCGGCAACCGTCATGCTTGCAGTTGGCTGCCAGAAAGATGAAGCCCCGAAAACTGAAGCAGCACCTGCAGCAGAACAAGTACAAACGGAAGCGGGAAAAACGGTTCACTTTAAAACAGAAGATGACAAAGCGGCTTACGCGATTGGCGTCTCTTTTGCAAATTACCTCAGCACCAGCATTGAAAAACCAGCCGAAATTGGTATCAATCTGAATAAAGATCTGGTTCTAAAAGGGATTGAACATGTCTTCGCGGGCAATGCTGAGTTGAGTGAAGAAGAGACACGCGCAGCGCTAGAAGCTCTAGATAAACGCGTTTCTGAAACCATGCAAGCGAAAGCCGCTGAAAAAGCGGCTGCTGCTGAAAAAGCTGGTGACGAATTCCGCGCTGAATTTGAAAAACAAGATGGCGTAAAGAAAACTGAATCTGGTTTACTGTACCAAGTACTGACGCCAGCAAAAGGTGAGTCACCAAAAGAGACCGATACTGTTCAAGTTCATTACAAAGGGACACTGGCTGACGGTACTCAATTTGATAGCTCGTATGATCGTGGTGAGCCAGCGACATTCCCACTCAATCGGGTTATTCCTGGTTGGACAGAAGGTGTGCAACTGATGCAAGTGGGAGCAAAATACAAGTTTGTTATCCCGCCACAATTGGCTTACGGTGAGCAAGACACACCGACTATTCCAGCAAACTCAACACTTGTGTTTGAAGTGGAGTTGCTAAAAATTGATAACGGTAGCGATGCGGCTAAATAATATCAGCCATTGTTGAACCGTTGTAACCAGCTCAAAGGCCTGATGAATCAGGCCTTTTCTGTCTCTAACGACTCACTAATTAGTTGTCCTAAATCACTTGTTAGTGACTTAACAGAGTTTTCGATTAAAATTTTCTGATAAACTTACGTCAATTTGTTGATTTTTCGCTCTAAGGCTAGATAACAGTGACAACGACAGAAACTTTAAACGCGGATATGTTGCTTGAAATGGAATCCGTGCACGTGATGCCATTTAGTGATCACGATAAAATCATTCTTCGATCTTATGAAGCTGTGGTTGACGGTATCGCCAGCCTGATTGGTCCTTTTTGTGAGATCGTTCTGCACTCATTGGAAGATCTCAATACCTCGGCGATTAAAATTGCCAATGGTGAAAACACGGGACGTCAAGTGGGTTCCCCGATCACCGATCTTGCACTGCGTATGTTGAAAGATATTGAAGGATCGGAGCGTAACTTCTCACGATCGTATTTCTCTCGCGCCAAGGGTGGCGTGTTAATGAAATCGATTACGGTCGCGATTCGTAATGGTGATAACCGAGTCATTGGCTTACTTTGTATCAACGTCAATTTAGATGCTCCGTTCTCACAAGTTCTGCAATCATTCATGCCGACTCAGGAAGCTCAGGAAGCCGCCTCATCGGTTAACTTTGCCAGTGATGTTGAAGAGCTGGTGGATCAGACGGTAGAGCGTACAATTGAAGAGATCAACGCCGATAAATCAGTGTCTAACAATACCAAGAATCGTCAGATTGTGATGGAGTTGTACGACAAAGGCATTTTTGACATCAAAGATGCGATTAACCGCGTAGCTGATCGGCTCAATATCTCTAAACATACTGTCTATCTCTACATTCGCCAACGCAAGACCGGAGATGAATGTTAGTGGAGCCAGTATTGAGTTACACATTATTGGTCAATGGCTCAGTGTATGGCACACAGGCAGCGCGTAGTGCTTATCTGTTTGCCTGTGCATTGCTAGAAAAAGGGCATTCACTCAAGCAAGTATTTTTTTATCAAGATGGTGTTTTCAATGGCTCTGCGATCACCGCGCCTGCAAACGATGAGTTTCATCTTGTGAAAGCATGGCAGAAGCTGTCTACTGAACACCATGTACGCTTAGAAACCTGTGTTGCTGCAGCGTTGCGTCGTGGCATCATCAGTGAAAATGAAGCTCAGCAACACCAGCTCACTGCGTATAATTTGGCACAAGGTTTTGCACAAACTGGGTTAGGAAGTTTGGCTGAAGCGTTATTGACTCAAGATCGAGTGGTACAGTTTTGAAAAAAATCGGTTTTGTTTTTCATTCTTCGCCTCATTCTAGTTCGGCTGGAAGAGAAGGGCTGGATGCTGTACTGGCAGCCTCTGCCTATTGTGATGCGATCTCGCTCTTTTTTGTTGGGTTTGGCGTGACGCAAATCGTCGCCAACCAATTACCGCAACAACTGCTTAGCCGTGATTACATCAGTGCGTTTAAACTGCTTGAGTTATACGATATTGAACACCTTTATCTGTGTGAGCAAAGCGTTGAAGAGTTGGGGTTAGCATCAGCTCAATGGGTAATTGATGTTGAAAAAAAATCGCCTCAGCAAATCGCTCAGTTACTTCACGAGTGCGATCAAGTACTAACTTTCTAAGGTGTACCTATGCTGCATATTGTAAAAGACACGGCAAAACTGGCCTTAGCGCAGCGTTATTGTTTGGCTGAGGATAGTATTATCTTGGTTGAAGAAGCGGTTTATATGAGTAACCCTAGTGCGGGCTCTTTTTTACTACTCAACGATCTGAACAGGGTTTATGTCTTACTTGAGGATCTCTGCGCGCGTGGTGTGCAGGATCTCTGCTCAGTACAAATTACCAAAGTGGATTTCTCTGGTTTGGTTGAACTTACTACTAATCATGAAAAATCAATCACTTGGTAGGTTTTTTTATCACTATTACCCTTCTATTACCCACCCTTTACTTATGGTGGTTAAAAAAGATCTGTATATTTCTTGACACACCTCTCACTGCTGCATAGAATTTTGCGTCCCTATTTGTACTAAGTGCACTAGGGACTAGATTTTTCACAAAGCTTACTTTAAGTAAATTCAGGAGCTAGTTAATGGCAACTATTAACCAGTTGGTCCGCAATCCTCGTGTAAAGCAAGTTGTTAAAAGCAACGTGCCAGCACTAGAAGCGTGCCCACAAAAACGTGGTGTATGTACACGTGTTTACACTACTACACCTAAAAAACCTAACTCAGCACTTCGTAAAGTATGTCGTGTTCGTCTAACGAACGGCTTCGAAGTGACTTCGTACATCGGCGGTGAAGGTCACAACCTTCAAGAGCACTCAGTTGTTCTTATCCGTGGCGGTCGTGTAAAAGACCTTCCAGGTGTGCGTTACCACACAATCCGTGGTGCACTTGACTGTGCAGGCGTAAACGACCGTAAACAAGCTCGTTCTAAATACGGTGTGAAACGTCCTAAATCTTAATGGATTTCCGTTAAGTAAGGCCAAACACTAAATTATTTAATTTTTGAAGAAACTGAAAAGTTTTGGATAACCTGAAAAAGACAACGGAGAATATCCATGCCACGTCGTCGCGTTATTGGTCAGCGTAAGATCCTTCCAGATCCAAAGTTCAAGTCTGAACTGCTGGCAAAATTCGTTAACATTCTTATGGTTGACGGTAAAAAATCTACTGCAGAGAAAATTGTTTACACTGCACTAGACACTATGGCTGAGAAATCTGGCAAAGGTCACTTAGCTGTATTTGAAGAAGCTCTTGAAAACGTACGTCCAGCGGTCGAAGTTAAATCTCGCCGCGTGGGTGGTTCAACTTACCAAGTGCCAGTAGAAGTACGTCCGGTTCGCCGTAACGCACTTGCTATGCGTTGGGTAGTTGATGCTGCGCGTAAGCGTGGTGAAAAATCTATGGCTGCTCGCCTAGCTGCTGAAATGCTAGACGCGTCAGAAAATAAAGGTACTGCTGTTAAGAAACGTGAAGACGTTCACCGTATGGCAGAAGCGAACAAAGCATTCGCTCATTACCGCTGGTAATACCTTCTGTGCTGCGAGGTTCTCTCGCAGCACATTTTCATACTCTAAGGATTACCTTAGTAAGAGGATACAATCGTGGCTCGGAAAACTCCTATTGAGCGCTACCGCAACATCGGTATCTGTGCTCACGTAGATGCAGGTAAAACAACCACTACTGAGCGTATTCTGTTCTACACTGGCCTTTCTCACAAAATCGGCGAAGTTCACGATGGTGCTGCAACCATGGACTGGATGGAGCAGGAGCAAGAACGTGGTATCACTATCACTTCTGCTGCTACGACAACCTTCTGGCGTGGTATGGAAGCACAGTTCCAAGATCATCGCGTAAACATCATTGATACCCCAGGACACGTTGACTTTACAATTGAAGTAGAGCGTTCACTTCGTGTGCTTGATGGTGCAGTGGTTGTATTCTGTGGCTCATCTGGTGTTGAACCCCAGTCTGAAACTGTATGGCGTCAAGCTGACAAATACGGTGTTCCTCGCATGGTGTTCGTTAATAAAATGGACCGTGCTGGCGCAGACTTTTTACGCGTTGTAAACCAAATTAAACATCGTCTTGGTGCGACTCCTGTTCCTATTCAATTAAATATTGGTGCGGAAGAAGAGTTCAAAGGTGTCATCGACCTTATCAAGATGAAAGCCATCAACTGGAATGAAGCCGATCAAGGCATGACGTTTACTTACGAAGACATTCCAGAAGATATGCTTGAGTTGGCCGAAGAATGGCACAACAACCTAGTTGAAGCGGCAGCGGAAGCTAGTGAAGAGTTAATGGAAAAGTATCTTGAAGACGGCGAGCTGACAGAAGCGGAAATCAAACAAGCGCTACGGACTCGTACCATTAACAATGAAATCGTATTGGCCACTTGTGGTAGTGCCTTTAAAAATAAAGGCGTACAAGCGGTATTGGATGCGGTTGTTGAATATTTGCCTTCACCGGTAGATGTACCAGCCATTAAAGGCGTGGATGAAAACGAGAACGAAGTAGAACGTCACGCTGACGACAACGAACCATTCTCGGCACTTGCATTTAAGATTGCCACTGACCCATTTGTTGGCACATTGACTTTTATGCGTGTTTACTCTGGTGTGGTGAACTCTGGCGATGCCGTTTACAACTCAGTGAAACAGAAAAAAGAACGTTTTGGTCGTATCGTACAGATGCATGCCAACAAACGTGAAGAGATTAAAGAAGTTCGTGCTGGCGATATTGCGGCTGCGATCGGCTTAAAAGATGTCACGACAGGCGATACGCTGTGTAACCCAGACCACAAAGTGGTTCTTGAGCGCATGGAATTCCCTGAGCCAGTGATTCAAATTGCGGTAGAGCCTCGCTCTAAAGCTGACCAAGAAAAAATGGGTATTGCGCTAGGTAAACTGGCGGCAGAAGACCCATCTTTCCGTGTCGAAACCGATAAGGAAACAGGTCAAACGTTGATCTCTGGTATGGGTGAGCTTCACCTAGACATCATTGTTGATCGCATGAAGCGTGAGTTCAGTGTGGACTGTAACGTTGGTAAACCACAAGTGGCTTACCGCGAAACTATCCGTGGAAAAGCGGAAGTAGAAGGCAAGTTCGTTCGTCAATCTGGTGGTCGTGGTCAATATGGTCACGTTTGGCTTAAGATTGAACCTGCGGAACTCGGTGAAGGCTTTGTCTTTGTCGACGAAATCGTTGGTGGTGTGATTCCTAAGGAATACATCAGCTCGGTTGCGAAAGGTATCGAAGAGCAAATGAACAACGGTGTGTTAGCTGGTTATCCGATTCTGGATGTGAAAGCGACATTATTCGATGGTTCATATCATGATGTCGACTCAAGCGAGATGGCGTTTAAGATTGCTGGTTCGATGGCGTTCAAGAAAGGTGCTTTAGAAGCGCAGCCTGTTCTTCTTGAACCAATGATGAAAGTTGAAGTAACTACTCCAGAAGATTGGATGGGTGATGTTGTGGGTGACTTAAACCGTCGTCGCGGCATGATTGAAGGTATGGATGAAGGCCATGCAGGCCTTAAGATTATCCATGCTAGAGTCCCTCTATCGGAAATGTTTGGTTATGCAACAGACTTACGATCTGCCACTCAGGGTCGCGCCTCTTACTCCATGGAGTTTGCAGAGTACGCTGATGTGCCAAAAAATGTTGCAGAAGCAATCATTGCAGAACGTGGTTAACTGTTATTTGTTTAATAACGAATCTATTGCGCTGATGAGAGTTGGCGCATAAAATAGCAATTTCTGGCGCGTCTTGAGCTATATGTGACTCAAGACGAATCATAACTAGGAAGGAACACGATCGTGTCTAAAGCAAAATTTGAACGTACGAAACCGCACGTAAACGTTGGTACTATCGGCCACGTTGACCACGGTAAAACAACTCTAACTGCTGCTATCTGTACTACACTTGCAAAAGTGTACGGTGGTGA